>JBDTVA010000282.1:0-2892 GCA_040007455.1 Actinomycetota bacterium
ACTTGTCGTCGGTCTGCTCCTCCAGGATCACGAGCGCGCTGACGACGTTCAGGCCAGCCTCGATCATCGTCGCGAACTGGCGCGAGAAGATCTGGAGCGACTTGGGCTTGACCGCCTTGAAGAACGTGCGAGCCGTGTCCTCGCCGGATGCCGGCAGCTCCTCGAGCATGTTCGCCAGCAGCCCGCGGACGCGAAGCTGCTCGCGCGCGGCGTTCGCGTCGGGCGCGCTGATCTGGCCCGACGAGTCGAGCCCGCTCGCGTTGATCGCTGCGTAGGCGAAGGTGGCCATGAGTGCCTACGAACCGGTGGCTTCGTCGAAGGTGGACGCCACGCGCGCGTAGACCTTCGTCGGGGTGTTGCCGTCCCGGATCACGACGGTCACGCGCTTCAGCGGGCGGGCGGAAGTGACCGAGTCCGCCGCGATGTAGACGTCGACGCGGTAGCGCTTCGAATCCGGGCCGGTGATCGTCAGGCTCGGCTTCGAGTCCGCAGGAGCGGTCGCGCTCGTGCACTTCGGATCGTTGGCGGGCGTAAGCGGCGTCCCGGTGTACGCGGTGCTGTCTTGGGTGTACGTCGCGTCGAGCGCGCCGACGTCGGCCGCCGAGAAGAGGATCCCGCAGTACTTGTAGCCGCGGTAGCGCTCCATCTGGATGTCGGCGATCGCCGCGGCGGTCGAGAGCTTGCTCGCGCGCTGGAGCGCGAACGCCCCGGACTGGAACGCGGCGATGAGCGCGAGGATGCCGACGTTCAGCATCGTCATCGACATCAGGAGCTCGATCAGGCCGAAGCCGGCCTCCGATTTACGGGCGCGCAGCAGCACACTCCGGATATCGGCAGAACGTGCCCTGGGCCTTAGGAGGGCTACCCGACCGAGACGAGCTTGAGCTCGTACCGGGTGCCGTCCGCGGTGTTCACGAGGGTCACGGCCTTGCCCTTGCGGAGCGTGACCGTGGGCGAGCCCGAGGCGAGGGCGCCGCCGGCGATCCCGATCCGGGCCTCGCCTCCGACGACCTTGACGAGCCTGAACACGGGCGACTCCTTCGGGAACTCCCCGCCTGCGGCGACCGACTCCTGGACGCCGTTGACCGAGATCACCGCGCTCCCCGCGACACCGGGCGAGCCGGCTGTCGGGCTGACGGGGACGACGCCCCCGACGGGAGTAACGCCCGGACCACCGGGGGCGGGCGTGGAACCACCGCTGCCGCCGGCCTGTGTCTCGTCAACCTGCTCGACGAACGGGTCCTTGCTCGAGAAGCGCCCGAAACTGATCAGCTGGCCGTTGGCGGCCACCGGCTTCGGGTCCGAGTCGACGAGGGTGCCGTCGCCCGAGGCGGTTGGCGCGGCACCCCCTCCGACCGTACCGGGCGTCGGTAGGACGCTCGGATCGCTGGGAACGGTGGTGCCCGGCGCGACTGCGACAGGCGCAGGCGGCGGCGGCTTCGCGCTCAGCATCTTCATCGTGCGAGGAACCTGGAACGCGAGAACCGCGAGCAGCAGCACGCCGCCGACCGCGGCGATGATCTTCTGGCGCTTCGCCTTCGCTTTGAGGTCGACCTTCTTCGCCATTACGGGCCTACCGCCTCGGGCGTCACCGGCGGGACCTCGCCCGTCGTGGTCGCGGTCGTGTCCGTCGTCGTCGAAGTCGTGTCCGTCGAGGCCGGTGCGACCGCGGCCGGCGGCGCCGCGCCCGCGACCGGGCCGCTGCCGTACAGGAACGCGCTCACGGTGAGGAAGGCGCGGATGCTCGGGAAACCTGACGGGGACTCCGCGAAGGCGAGCTTCTCGACGGCGAAGAGTCGGCCGTTCGCAAGCAGCCTTCCCTTCTGCACCGTGACGAGGTTGCGGAGCCGGTACAGGAAGTCCGAGAGCGAATAGAAGTTTCCGGTGAAGATCAGGTCGATCAGCTGCGCGCGGTTTGCTCCGGCGGCAGAGGTCGCCTGCGGCTTGATCGCCTCGAACACGATCCCGGTCTCGGCGGCGACCCGGCTCAGCTCGAGTATCACGCCCGCGATGTCGTTGTCGGACGGCATCGCCTTGGTCAACCGGAAGAGGTCAGCGGATCGGATCGGCTGCGCGCCGCTCGACTGCATCTGCGCGGCGCGCGACTCCGAGACCTGCTGCTCGACGAGCACGATCTCCGCGTCGAGGCTCGTCGCGCGCGAGCGCTGGGGCGAGACGAGCACGAACCACCCGAAGAGCGCGACGACGAGCGTGACCCCGACGCCGATCCCGGCGGTCGCGGTCGGCGAGAACTTGCGCTTGGTCACCTTCACGACGTCGCTCCGGACTGCCGCACGTCGGCGAGGATCGTGAAGCTGACGATCGGGCGTCCGGCGATGGCGCCGAGCTCGCTCTTCGTCAGCCAGACGTTCTTCAGGTCGGGGATGACGGAGAGTCGCGTGATCAGCCGCGCGACCGCGTCGTGGGAGTAGGTCGAGCCCTCGATCGTCATCAACGTCGGCGGGAGGCCCGGCGACGTCGCCGCCGGCGACGTCCCGCTGGCGGGAGTCGGCGAGGTCGCGTTCATCGTTCGCAGCCAGACGTCGTTCGGCAGCACGAGCGAGATCTCACGCAGGATCCTGTCCCATGCGATGCGGCGCGTGAGCGCGCTGGAGAGCGCCGTGACGCGTGCGTCGTGCTCGGTCTTGAGCGTGCGCCTCGGGGCGTCCTTCGCGTTGATGTCTGCCACCGACGGCAGCAGCGCAAGCTCGGCCCGCGCGTCCTCGAGCTCGAACTGCTTCGACTGCGCAGTGCTCTTCGAGGAGAGGTACATCACGCCGACGAGGCCCGTGACGAGAACGATCAGCGCCGTCGAGATGAGCACCGGCACGTTCTGCTTCCTCGTGGGCCGGTTCTGGTCGTCCCTTGGGAGGAGGTTGACGGCGCGCATGG
>JBDTVA010000283.1:0-2884 GCA_040007455.1 Actinomycetota bacterium
TCGCAGCGGACGCGGCGAGCTTCGTGCCGGGCTTCGTCGGGATCGGCCTCGTGCCGGATTCCGGCGGCTCGTACTTCATCCAGCGTCTCCTCGGGACGGCGCGCGCGTTCGAGTGGATGACGACGAATCGGAAGCTCGGCGCAGCAGAGGCACGCGAGTGGGATCTCGTGAACGACGTCGTCGAGGCCGACGGCCTGCTCGCCCACGTCGCCGAGCTCGCGCGCGTCTACGCGTCGCTGCCGACGAAAGCGATCGGGATGACGAAGCGCCTGTTCGACCACGCGGAGAACGCGACGCTCGACGAGCAGCTCGAGCTCGAGGCGGAGCTGCAGTCTGCCGCGACGCAGACCGCGGACTTCCGCGAGGGCGTTGCGGCGTTCCTCGAGAAGCGCGCGCCGAAGTTCAGCGGGGCTTGAGCTCGACGCGGAGGTCGCAGTCGAGCGCCTCCGCGATGCGCAGCAAGGTGTCGATCCGCGGCGGCCGCCCGCCACGCTCGAGCCGCGCGATCGCCGACTGCGTCGTGCCGGTCAGCTCGGCGAGCTCGCGCTGCGACAGCTTCTGCTCGGCCCGCCTCGTCGCGACGTCGTCCGCGATCTGGGCGAAGAGATAGCCCTCCTTTGGAGCGATCGCCTGCGCCGCCCGCTCGCGGAGCCGCTCGATCGCCGGCTTCCGCGCGGCCATAGCGAGAATGCTATAGGGCCGAGAGGATCTCGTCCACCTCGGGGAAGCGCCCCTGCTGCTGCTTGGAGAAGACGAGCTTCCCGTCTGCGAGCACGTCGAACTGGCTCTTCGCGCCCTCGACCACCTTGGCGTCGTGCTCGGTTCGCTCCGCTATCTCGGCCGCGAGACTCGCCGCCCGCCGGTCGTAGCCCCCTCAGACGGGGCAGTAGTGGATCTCGACGCGCACGCAGGAAAGCTACCTTCGCAGGACCGCCCCGAGCCCACCGGTACCCGCCGAGTCGAGGATCTCGATGCGGCGAAGCTCGAGGGGCGCCCGGCCATGCTGCCGAAACCCCGAGCGTGTCGTGACCCCAAGGACGTAGCCGGCGCCGCGTGCCATCCGAACGACTCGAGCGTCATAGGCGCCGTAAGGGTACGCGAGCCACTGCACCGGGTGACCGAGCGCACGCTCGAGCGCGAGCCGCGACTCGAGCAGTTCGTGTCGAAGCTCGGAGCTCGAAAGTGACGTCAGGTCTCGGTGCGTGAGCGTGTGGGATCCGATCTCGACTCCGCGGCGCTCCAACGCCCGCAGTTGTCCCCGCGTCAGGAAGCTGGGGTCCCCGTTCGAGATGCGTCCGACGATCACGTACGCGGTCGCGCGAAGGCTCAGGCGGTCGAGGATGGGAGACGCCTTGCCGAAGACGTTGCGATATCCGTCGTCGAAGGTGATCATCACCGGCTTCGCGGGAAGCCGGCGGCCGCCGAACAGAGCGTCGAAGAGCTGCTGCTGCGTGATCGTACGGTAACCGTGAGCGACGAGCCACTTCATCTGCGCGTTGAAGTCCCGCGGATCGACCGTGAGCCGACGCGTGATCGCCGGCAGAGACGGATCGAGTGCGTCGATCCGGTGGTACATGAGGATCGGGACGTCGATGGACCGTGCAGGCATCGTGGCCGGCAACTCGAGACGGACGTGTGCAGCGAGGCTAGGCGCCGGTGCAGCAGAGGAAGTTCGCTCGAGCGGGTCCGCCGGGAGTCGGCCCGGACCGCCTCGCTCGCGGCCGAAACCGGATACCACGATGCCGGCTATGAGCGCCAGAGCAGTGCCGAGAAGAATTCCTGCGCGTCGCATTTGCCATCCGCCCAGCGTCGAACGCGAGGTTAACACCGCGATCAGGCGCGGATACGGCGGATGGCCCAGATCGTCTTGAACTGCTCGAACGGCTGCGGCAGCTCGCGTAGTAGCGCACCGACCTGCACGGCGAAGCACGCCGACGCGAAGACCGCGGTCGTGCTCGAGATCATGTCGCGCGCCCGGGCGTAGCTCGCGCGGGCGGGATCCCCGCAACCGCCGTCAGTGTTGTCCCCGATGGAAGGCGGGGCGCGGACTGCAAGCGTCGGGCTAATCGAATGAGGAGCCGACGATGAGATGGATACTCACTCTGGCGACGCTAGCAGCGCTCGCCGCCGTAGCGGTCACCACCGCAGCGGCGGGGCCGCATCAGGCGAAGGCCCAAAACCTCAACTTCAAGATGGTCGAATGGGACATCCTGCCGTTGACGGCGACGAAGACCGCTGGGACCAGGACGACCTTCGTCGTCCGGAATGCCGGTCAGCGGACGCACGAGTTCGTCGTGCTGAAGACGGTGAAGGCGGCAGGGAGCCTTGCGGCTCCCGGAGCGAGCGAGGCCCCGGAAGCGGGAGCGGCCGGCGAGATCGGAGAGATCAAGCCGGGAGCGGTGAAACGGCTGACGCTGAGCCTGAAGAAGGGCCACTACTCGCTGATCTGCAACCTGTCGGGCCACTACCGCAGGGGGCAGTTCGTGGACTTCTACGTCCGGTAGCGCCTCGTTGAAGAAACC
This sequence comes from Actinomycetota bacterium, assembly GCA_040007455.1. GTDB lineage: Bacteria > Actinomycetota > Thermoleophilia > Gaiellales > Gaiellaceae > JACCTU01. The sequence continues at coordinate 2,523 of JBDTVA010000283.1, forward strand.
CCCTAGATCGTCTTGAACTGCTCGAACGGCTGTCGGCAGCTCGCGCAGTAGCGCACCGACCGGCATGGGGTCGGGCCGAAGATGTTCTCGAGCTTCGTGTCGGTCGAGCCGCAGTACGGGCAGCGGAAGACCGCTGACTGCAGCTGCACGAGCGTCGGGGCGGACGTCTCGCGCGGAGCCGGGGGCGCAAAGCCCGCGGCTCGCAGCTTCTCGCGGCCCTCCGGCGTGATCTTGTCCGTCGACCACGAGTCGTCGGAGATCACGCGGACGTCCGGCTCGCCGCCGAGCTCGCGCACCTTCTCGGCCATCGCGTCGCGCATCACCTCGAGCGCGGGGCAGCCGAGGAACGTCGGCGTGAACTC
>JBDTVA010000284.1:0-2877 GCA_040007455.1 Actinomycetota bacterium
CTACACCGACACCGACCTTCGCGTCGCCGAGGAGCTCGGTCGCCGAGCGGCGGTCGCGATCGAGAACGCACGCAACTTCGAGGGGGCGCAGGCGAGGGGGCATGCGAGCCAGGCGCTCGAGTACGTCGGGGACGGCGTCTTTCTGACCGACGCCGACGGCGTGATCCGCCTCTGGAACCCCGCGGCGGCCGAGCTCACGGGGCTCGAGGCGGAGGCCGTCGTCGGTCGCACGATCCCGGAGGCACTTCCGGGCTGGCCGAACGACCAGGAGGGCGGGAGGCCGGAGACGTCCCCCGTCGAGGTGAACGGCCGCGAGCTCTGGCTCTCGGTCTCTCGAGTCGACTTCGGCGAAGGCAGCGTCTTCGCGTTCCGCGACCTGACCGACGACCGAACGCTCGAGCTGCTGAAGAGCGACTTCATCTCGACCGTCTCGCACGAGCTCCGCACGCCGCTGGCCGCGATCTACGGCGCCGCGATGACCGTGCGGCGCGGCGGTGCCGGGATAGACGAGCGTCGGGGAGAGTTGCTCGAGGTGATCGCCGCCCAGGCCGAGCGGCTCGCGCGGACGATCAACGACGTGCTCTGGGCCAGCAGGCTCGAGTCCGGGACGCTGCGCGTCTCGATCGAGAGTTGCGACCCCGCCGAGCTGCTCGAGGGCGTCGTCGCCGCCGCCCGGACGCATCTGCCGTCGAACCTCGAGCTCGAGCTGGGCGACGCGAACGGTGTGCCGAGGGTGGCCGCGGACCCGGACAGGGTCGGCCAGGTGCTCTCGAACCTGCTCGACAACGCGGTCAAGTACTCGCCGGACGGCGGCGTGATCCGGCTCTCGGTCGAGGAGGACGGGGGGAAAGTGCGGTTTGTGGTGCGAGACGAAGGGCTCGGGATCCCACCCGGCGAGCGCCAGCGGATCTTCGAGAAGTTCTACCGCCTCGATCCGAACCTGACCCGCGGCGTCGGCGGCACCGGGCTCGGCCTCTACATCTGCCGCGAGCTCGTCGACCGGATGGGCGGCCGCCTGAGCGTCACGGCGAACGGTGACCGGGGCTCCTCGTTCGCAGTGGAGCTGCCCACGGCGTGATCTGCCGAGGGGCGGCCGGTCGGCCGCCCCTCGGGGCGATCGATTAGAGCGGCGGTCCTTCGTCGACGTGGGTCGTGCGCCGCCGCGACACGCCGGCCGGCCCGCCCCACGACGACCAGAAGACCGCCGAGAGCACTCCGCCGATCAAGCCGATCACCATCAGGATTACGCCGATCGCGTCGATGTCGATGCCCACGACCTCACCGGTGACACCCCAGAGCAGGATCGCTCCGGCTGCGATCAAGAGGAGACTGACTCCAATTCCCACGCTGTGACCTCCGTTCGGGGTTCGCCCTTCCGGCGTTGCCTTCGCCGGGCAACCGAAAACACCCCCTCGTGCCGCACGGCTCAATCTGGCACCCGCCTGGCGCGTTCAGTAATCTCGTCCGGCGTTGCGCAGGGGAGCCATCGTCGCGTTGATCTCGATCGCGCTGGTCGTCGCTGCGATCACGACGGGCATCGCGTACTTCGTCGACTGGCTGCCCGAGCAGGCGTCCGAGGAGCGTCAGGGGATCGACCTGGTGTTCTGGGTCACGGTCGCGATCTGCATCTTCGTCTTCGCCATCGTGGCGGCCGTCTCGATCTATGCGGGGGTGAAGTTCCGCGTCCGCCCGGACGACGAGTCGGACGGCCCCCCGATCCACGGGCACACGGGCATCGAGATCGTCTGGACCGCGGTCCCGACGCTCCTCGTCACGATCATCGCCGTCTTGAGCGCGGTCGTGCTCGCGCAAAACGACAGCCCGAAGGGCGTCCCGCTGCGAGTCGAGGTCCTCGCACAGCAATACGCGTGGCAGTTCACCTACCCCGAACAGGGCGGGATCAAGGCGACGAACCTCTACCTGCCGATCGACCGCTCGACGAAGCTCGAGCTGAGGGCACGCGACGTCCTCCACTCTTTCTGGGTGCCGGAGTTCGGCCAGAAGCAGGACGCCGTGCCCGGGATCGTCACGACGATCGTGATCACGCCGACCAAGACCGGTGAGTACCGCCTGATCTGCACCGAGCTCTGCGGGTTGGGGCACGCGCTGATGCGCACGCGGGCGATCGTCCTCTCGCAGGCCGACTTCGAAGCGTGGACGAAGAAGCAGCCCCAGGGCGGCGCCGCGGGCGGCGGGGGCGGCGGGATCGACGCGAAGGGGATCTTCACCGCGAACTGCGCCCCCTGTCACACGCTCACGAAGGCGGGGACGAACGGCACGGTCGGCCCGAACCTCGACGACCTCGCCCTCGAGGCTGCAGCCGTCGAGCAGCAGATCCGGAACGGCGGCGGTGGGATGCCACCGTTCGGGAACCAGCTCTCGGATGACGAGATCAAGGCGCTCGTGCAGTATCTGACGGGGTCGAACGGATGAGCGAGACGACGACCGCGAACTTGCACGCGCCGCAACACGGGTCGCACGAACCGCCCCGGCGGCGGCACTGGCTGCTGGCCGCGGGCTGGCCGCGCGCGTTCTGGATGACGATCTTCTTCTTCCTGCTCGGGATGGGGATCGTCGTCGGCCTTCGCGCGCTCGGTGGCTACGACCCCGCACTCGACTGGCACGTCGTGATCGTCGTCGGCGCGCTGACGATGGCGCCGTTCGGCTTCCTCTCGGGGCTCGGCGCGTTCGACTACTGGGTCTCGTACGCGATCGGCCGGCCGACGCAGCCGGAGGACCATTCGAGCCACGGCGCGTACAGCTGGAAGGACTACTTCCGCGTCAACACCGACCACAAGGTGATCGGGATCCAGTACGTCACCACGACGATCTTCTTCTTCCTCGCGGGCGGCCTGCTCGCGATGCTCGTGCGCGCCG
>JBDTVA010000285.1:0-2872 GCA_040007455.1 Actinomycetota bacterium
CGCGCTCCTCGTCGGTCACCATCTCGAGCGTCAGCTCGTCGTGGTTGCGCAGGAAGAGCGCCCACTGGCACGCCTCGGGGATCTCCGGCGTCTGCTCCATGATCTCGACGATCGGGAAGCGGTCCTCTCGTCGCAGGGCGATCCATATACGCGGCATGAGCGGGAAGTGGAACGCCATGTGGCACTCGTCGGAGCCATCGCCGAAGTACGGCAGGACGTCAGGCGGCCACTGGTTCGCCTCGGCGAGGAGCATGCGCCCGCTGTACCGCTCGTCCATCCCCGCGCGCAGCTGGCGGAGCACCGCGTGCGTCTCGGGCAGGTTCTCGCAGCTCGTCCCCTCGCGCTCGACGAGGTACGGCACGGCGTCCAGCCGCAGGCCGTCCACGCCCAGGTCGAGCCAGAAGCGCATCACGCGCATCACCGCGCGCACGACGCGCGGGTTGTCGTAGTTGAGGTCCGGCTGGTGGCTGAAGAACCGGTGCCAGTAATACTGCTGCGTCCCCTGGTCCCAGGCCCAGTTCGACGCCTCGGTGTCGGTGAAGATGATGCGGGCGTCGGTGTAGCGCTGGTCGGTGTCGCTCCACACGTACCAGTCGCGCTTCGCGCTCTCCCGGCTCGCGCGCGAGTCGATGAACCACGGGTGCTGGTCGCTCGTGTGGTTCACCACGAGCTCGGTGATGACGCGCAGGCCACGCCGATGCGCCTCGCGGACGAAACGGCGGAACTCGCGGAGCGAGCCGTAGTCGGGGTGCACGCGCGTGAAGTCGGCGATGTCGTAGCCGTCGTCGCGCAGCGGAGACGGGTAGAAGGGCAGCAGCCATACCGCCGTCACGCCGAGCTCGGCGATGTAGTCGAGCTTCTCCGTCAGCCCTCGGAAGTCGCCGACTCCGTCGTTCGTGGAGTCGAAGAACGCCTTCACGTGGAGCTGGTAGATGATCGCGTCCTTGTACCAGCGCGGGTCGTCGCGAAGGAGCTGCGGCGCGCCGTGCTCGGGCGTCGGGGCGGGGCTGACGGTCATCGCTGTCTCAGCGCCCGATCGGTTCGATGGTGAAGATGCGGAACGGGTCTCCTCGCGGGTCGAGGGCGACCGGCAGGTCGGCGCCGCGCCCGCGGGTCGATCGACCGGTGAGGAGGTCGGTGAGCCGATACGGCTCCTCCCAGCCGATGCCGATCGCCGGGAGGTCGGGGTGGAGGATCGCGCGCTCGGACGTCGTCGGGTCGCAGTTCACCGCGACGTAGACCGGGTCGCGCCAGCGCCGCGGGAACCCGGTGAGCGGATCCAGAGCGCCGTGCGGCAGCGCCTTGCGGTAAAAGATGGTCCGGCCGCCCGTCACGGGCTCGAAGCGCAGGTTGTCGTAGCCGCGCAATGCCGGACGCTCGTGCCGCAGCCGGTTGAGCTCGCCGATGAGGAGCTTGATGTTGCCCGGCGCGTCCCAGTCGCGGGCCCGGATCTCGTATTTCTCGCTGTCGCGGTACTCCTCGCGATCGGCGAGCCGGGCGTTCTCGCACAGCTCCCAGCCGGAGTAGATGCCGTAGGAGCTCGACAGCGTGGCGGCGAGCACGCTGCGGATGATGAACGCCGGGCGGCCGCGATCGAGCTGGTGCGGGTTGATGTCCGGCGTGTTCGCGAACAGGTTCCCGCGGAAGTAGTCGCTCATCTCCGTCTGCGTGAGCTCGGTGAGATACGCCCGGAGCTCGTCGGCCGTCTCACGCCAGGTGAAGTACGTGTAGCTCTGGGTGAATCCAACCTTCGCGAGCTTCTGCATCATCTTCGGCCGCGTGAACGCCTCCGACAGGAAGACGACCTCGGGGTGCTCGCGCTGGATCTCTGCGATGAGCCAGGCCCAGAACGGGATCGGCTTCGTGTGCGGGTTGTCGACCCGGAAGATCTTCACGCCGAGATCGATCCACACCCCGAACACGCGCTTCCACTCGTGCCACAGCGCCACGCGGGCGGCCGGGTCGTCCGCGTAGAACCAGATCGGGTAGATGTCCTGGTACTTCTTCGGCGGGTTCTCGGCGTACTTGATCGTGCCGTCGGGGTCGTGCCGGAACCATTCGGGATGGGCCTTCACGTAGGGGTGATCCGGCGCGGCCTGGATGGCGATGTCCATCGCCAGCTCCATCCCGTGGCGCTCGACCGCCCGCCGGAAGTGGACGAACTCCTCCACGCCGCCGAGCTCGGGCGCAACCGCGTCGTGGCCTCCGTCGGCGGAGCCGATGGCGTACGGCGAGCCGATGTCGTCCACCGTCGACTCCAGGGTGTTGTTGCGTCCCTTGCGGTTGACGCGGCCGATCGGATGGATGGGCGGTACGTAGACGACGTCGAAGCCCATCGCCGCGATGTCGGGGAGGCGCCACTCCGCATCCACGAAGGTCGTGGGCACCGGATGCTTCGGGTCGCGGCCCTGCGAGCGCGGGAAGAGCTCGTACCACGCGCCGAACCGGGCACGCTCGCGATCGACGACGAGCCGCAGCTCCTCCGAGCGCGTCGCGGTCGACCGATCGGGGTGCCGGCGCATGGCGGCGAGCAGCGCGTCGGCGGAGAGTGCCTTCACCGCGGCGGCCTCGGTGCGAGCCTTCGTCGCGGCAGCGAGCGAGGAGCGGATGAGCCGGGCGTCGGGGCCGGCCTCGGCGGCCTCGGCTCGCAGGAGCGCCGCATCGAGGAAGAGGCGTCCCTCTTCGATCTCCGTCGCGACGCGCACGCCGGCGGCGACCTTCTTGTCGAGCGCGTCGCGACAGCCCCCGAACGCGTCGCGCCACGCCTCGATCGCGTAGCGGTGCCATCGGTTGCGGGTGAGCTCGACGTGTCCCGACCAGCGGTCGTTGTCGACATAGCGCATCGGCGCCTCTCGCCAGCCGTCGAACAGCA
>JBDTVA010000286.1:0-2868 GCA_040007455.1 Actinomycetota bacterium
TCGTCGCCGACGTTCGAGACGATCCGCGGCGTCGTCGCCTCGACGTGCGCCAGGCCGCCGGGCCCGAGCTCGCGGACCTCGCCGTCGACGTCGAAGCGGGCCGTCCCGCTGTGCACGAAGTAGAGCTCGTCCTGCTCGTCGTGGTAGTGAAGGACCCCCTCCGCGCCGGGCGGGTAGACGATCGCGTTCACGCCGAACGCGCTCACGCCGAGGCCCTGCCTGACCTTGCGGAAGCCGTAGTTGTCTCCGAGCTCGTCGAGCGTCCCAAAGCTGTGCGCCATCAGTGAGCCTCCTCGGCCGCGTCTGCCTCGGCCTTCGTGTGGTGGACGGTTCCCGGCGGGTGCTCAGGAGGCGCGTAGACCGTCCAGAGCCTGAGCGGGCCGGAGCCGCTGTTGATGAAGTTGTGGCGCGTGCCGGCGGGGACGAGCACGAGCTGTCCGGCGCGCACCGGGCACGACTCGCCCTCGATCACGGCCTCCGCTTCGCCCTCCTCGAACACGAGGGTCTGGTCGATCCCCTGGTGCACCTCCTCGCCGATCTCCTCGCCGGCGGGAATCGTCATCAGCACGATCTGGCTGTGCTCGCCGGTCCGCACCTCGCGGCGGAAGTCCTCGTTCTGGCGCACGAGCGCCTCGATGTCGAGTGCGGAATCGCCGTCGGCCATCGCCGTCCTCCTCGCTAGCATCGCCGGAGTGCCGGTCGTCTCGCCCGAAACCTACCTCGCCGGGCTGAACGAAGCCCAGCGCGACGCCGTGCTCCAGACGGAGGGGCCCGTGCTGGTGATCGCGGGCGCGGGCTCGGGCAAGACGCGCGTGCTCACCCACCGGGTCGCGCACCTGATCGGCGCGGTCGGCGCGAAGGCGAACGAGATCCTCGCGATCACCTTCACGAACCGGGCGGCCGACGAGATGCGCACGCGCCAGTGGGACCTCCTCGGCGAGGACGCGCGCGGTACGTGGATCCTCACCTTCCACGCCGCCTGTGGGCGCATACTGCGCCGGGAGGCGCAGCACCTCGGCTACAAGACGAACTTCACGATCTATGACCAGGCCGACCAGATCCGCCTGGTCAAGATCGTGCTCGAGGAGCTCGAGCGCGACACGAAGCGCTTCGTTCCGCGCGGGATCCACGCGCAGATCTCGAATGCGAAGAACCAGCTGATCACGCCGGACGACTACCGCGAGCGCGTCGCGTCGTTCTACGACCAGACGGTGGCCGACGTCTACGACCTCTACCAGCGGCGGCTGCACGCCTCGAACGCCGTCGACTTCGACGACATGCTGATGCTGACCGTCCAGGTGCTCGAGCGCTTCCCCGAGGCGCGCGAGAAGTGGCAGAAGACGTTCCGCTACATCCTCGTCGACGAGTACCAGGACACGAACCACGCGCAGTACCGGCTCCTGCAGCTGCTCGCCCAGAAGCACCTGAACGTCTTCGCGGTCGGCGACCCCGACCAGTGTCTCGTTGCGGGAACGATCGTGACGATGGCGGACGGAACGACGAAGTCGATCGAGCACGTGGAGGTCGGCGACCAGGTCCTTTCGTGCTACGGGAGTGGGCGGTTCAGCGCGGGAACTGTGACGCGCACCCACAGTTCCTCCAAGCGGAGCGGCGTGGCGATCACGACTGCGCGGGGACGGCGGATCGTGTCGACGCCGGAGCACACGCACTTCGCGGGGTTCAAGGTTGGACGGACGCCGCAGCTGCACATGACGTATGTGATGTGGAAGCGCGGCGTAGGCTTTCGTGTCGGCACCTCGCGGACGTACACCGCGCGCGAACGCAGCGTCCCGGGGCCTGCGTTCCGCCTCAACCAGGAACACGCGGACGCCTGTTGGGTCGTCTCCGTTCACGAAACTGACGCAGAGGCACGGCTTGCGGAGTTGCTGCTGTCTCTGCGGTACGGGCTTCCGATGCTCCCGTTCGTGGCGCGTCCATCAACGCGCAGTTCCGAGCGAACCGTCGTAGGGGACCAAGCACTGATAGACCGAGTCTTCACCGAGTGCGACACCGAAGCAGCAGGGCGAGCGTTGCTTCTGGACGAGGGTCTTAGCTTCGACCATCCGCACTTCACGGCAGCAACGACCACGAGCGGTGCCCGGGTCCGACGCAGATTGACGGTTGCGCTCTGCGGCGACAGCCGTGGGCGTAAACCGATGCACCGCCTTTCGCTGGCCGGTTACGACGAGCCGGGACGACGCGCCTTGGAGGGGGCAGGCGTGTCGGTACGCCCCGCGTACAAGGGCTCAACGGGCTGGCGTGTCGAGACGGCGCACACGGACTTCGCGCGGACGGTGGAGGCGGTCGAGCGCATCGAGGAGGTTCTCGACGTCTCCGTCCGATTTACTGCCCGACTCGCGTCCTCTGAAGGCGCGGTTGGAAAGGAGCGGAACTCGCTCCCGTTCATGCCTGCATCTGCGGTTCGACCGGGGATGGTGATGGTGGACGAGGACGGAAGGTTCGATCTCGTCGAGCGCGTTGAGCGCGTGACGTTGGAGGATCCGGTCTACGACCTCGACATCGAGCCGACGCACAACTTCGTCGCGAACGGGCTCGTGACGCACAACTCCATCTACGCGTTCCGCGGTGCGGACATCCGCAACATCCTCGAGTTCGAGCGCGACTTCCCGGGCACGAAGACGATCGCGCTCGAGCAGAACTACCGCTCGACGAATGCGATTCTCGAGGCGGCGAACGCGGTCATCTCGAACAACCGCGAGCGGAAGCCGAAGAACCTCTGGTCCGAGCTCGGGACCGGCGATTCGGTGCGCGTCATCGAGCTCGAGGACGAGCACGCCGAGGCGCGCTTCGTCGCGGTCGAGATCGCGAGGCTCGTCGAGGAGGGCTTCAACGGCGACGAGATCGCGG
>JBDTVA010000287.1:0-2868 GCA_040007455.1 Actinomycetota bacterium
GCGCTGAGGTACGCGGACCTCGGCGTCGGCCTCGCGGACGCGTCGCTCGTCGCGCTCGCCGGCCGCCTTGAGACGACGCGGATCGCGACCTTCGACGAACGCCACTTCCGCGCAGTCCGTCCGCTGAGCGGCGGCGGGTCGTTCACTCTGCTCCCTCGAGATGCGCCGCTAGCATAGGCTCGCCGCCGAGAGGCCGGTTTCCCCATGTCCAAGCGCCTCCGCACGCCCGTTCTCTACGTCCACCACCGCTCTGAACTCGGCGGTGCGCCGGCGTCGCTGTCATACCTGATCCGCGAGCTGGACGACGAGCAGTTCGAGCCGCACATCTACTGCCCGCCCGGGCCTGCCGCGGAGCTCTTCCGGGAGGCGGGCGCGCACGTGCACACGGGGCCGGTCGCCGGCTTCACGCACATCTGGGCGTCTACCTACCGAGGCAGGCGCTGGCTGCTGTTCGCCCGCGAGCTCGCGCTGCTCCCCCAGCACGTGCTCCGCTTCCGGCGCACACTGCGCCGCAACCAGTTCGAGCTCGTGCACTTCAACGACTCGCCGCTGATCCCGGCGGCGTGGCTCGCGCGCCGCGAGCACCTGCCGGTCGTCTGGCACCTGCGCTCGGCGCTTCCCGACGGAGGGAAGGACCGCCGCTCGGCGTTCGTCCGTGCGGCGATCCAGAAGCTCGCGACGACGTCGATCGCGATCACGCACGACGTCGCGAACGTCTTCGGCGTCGGCTCGACGGTCGTTCCGAACTCGGTCGACCTCGACCGCTTCCATCCGGGCGACCCTGCGGCCGCGAAAGCAGCGCTCGGCCTGCCAGCCGACCGCCCGGTGGTGTCCTACTTCGGCTTCATCTACCCGTCGAAGGGCTTCCGCGAGTTCATCGAGGCGGCCGCTCGGCTGCGCGACCGCGGGCTCGACGCGAGCTACCTGATCGTCGGGGGCGCCGTCCGCGGCGAGGAGTTCTTCCGCACGCTCGTCGGCCGCTCGCTGCAGCTCGCCGACCTGACGCGGAACTACGAGTCCGAGGCGAAGCAGCTCGTCGACGAGCTCGGGCTGACGGAGCTCTTCCGCTTCGTGCCCTTTACGCAGGACACCGCGAACCTCTACCAAGCGTCCGACGTCGTCGTCGCGCCGTCCCAGGGACCCGAGCTCGGGCGCCCGGTGATCGAGGCTGCGGCGTCCGGCGTCCCGGTCGTCGCGTCGGGCTCGCGCACCGGCGGCGGCGGCGTCGTCCCCGGCGAGACCGGTGTCCTCGTCGACAACTTCGGGCCGGAGACGCTCGCCGACGCGGTGGCGGACCTGCTCGCCGAGCCGGCGCGGCGTGAGAACTTCGGTCGGCTCGCACGCGCCCATGCCGAGGAGAACTTCGATCCCGCGAAGAACGCGCGCCGGATCGAGAGCATCTACCGCCGCATCGCACCGCCGCGCGAGCGGATCCCCGTGCTCTACGTCCACCATCGGCCGCAGCTCGGCGGCGCACCGTCGTCGCTCGCGCAGCTGATCCGCAACCTGGACGAACGGTTCGAGCCCCACGTCTTCTGTCCGGAAGGCCCCGCCGCCGACCTCTTCGCCGACGCCGGCGCGACGGTGCACAAGGGTGAGGTTTCGATCTTTGCGCACGCGTGGGATTCGCCCTACGAGGGCCTCCGCTGGCTCGTGCTCGGCCGCGAGGTCGCCGCCCTGCCGCCACACCTGCGCCAGCTCGAGCGGCTGATGCGGACGCATCGCTTCCCGGTCGTGCACCTGAACGACTCGCCGCTGCTCGCAGCGGCGATGGTGTCGCACCGAAACGGCGCGAAGGTCGTGTGGCACCTGCGCTCCGCACTCGCCGGCGAGGGTCGCGACCACCGCTCGCGGGCGATCGGGGCGATGATGGAGCGCTGGGGAGACGCTGCGATCGCGATCGACCGCGACGTTGCGGAGCGCTTCCCGATCCGCCTGCCGCTGACGATCGTGCACAACTCGGTCGAGCCGCCCGTCTCGCGCAACGGCGCGGGCAAGAGCGCGCTCGGTCTTCCCCCGGACCGAGTCTTGATCGGGTTCGCGGGCTTCGTCCGCCGCCAGAAAGGGTGGCCGGAGCTCGTCGAGGCCGCCGACATCCTCGTCCGCGAAGGCGCGCCTGCCCACTTCGTGATCATGGGCGGCGGTGTTCGCCCGCCGGAGTACTTCCGCACGCTGCGCGGGCGCGCGCTCGAGGCGACCAACCTGCTGACCGACGAGGAGTCCGCGATCAAGGCGCTCGTGAGTGCGAAGGGGCTCGAACCGAACTTCTCGTTCCTGCCGTTCACCGCGGAGACCGGCGAGATCTACAGCGCCCTCGACGTCGTCACCTTCCCGAACCAGGGCGTGGGGCTCGGGCGCCCGGTGCTCGAGGCGGCGACGTACGGCAAGCCCGTCGTCGCGTCAGGCTCGCGCGACGGCGCGGGGATCCTCCTGCCCGGGAGGACGGGCTTCCTGCTCGATGACGCGCGTCCCGAGCGGATCGCCGCCGCCCTGCGGGAGCTCATCGCCGACCCCGAGCTCCGCGCGCGCCTCGGCAGCGCCGCACTCGAGCATTCGCGGGAGCGCTTCGACCCCGTGCGCAACGCGCGCGCGGTCGAAGCGGTCTACGACGAGCTACTGGGCCTCGAGCCCGAGCCGGAGCCCGTGCCGCAAACCGAGCGCGTCGCGGCCTGATGTGCGGCTTGTGCGGTGTCGTCGCGCTCGGGCGTCCGCCCGAGACCGAGACCGTGCGCCGGATGGCGGCCGCGCTCGACCACCGCGGCCCCGACGGCGACGGCGCGTTCGACGACGAGGGAGTCGCGCTCGGCTTCCGCCGGCTCGCGATCATCGACCTGAGCGACGCGGGGAGACAGCCGTTCGCGAGCGACG
>JBDTVA010000288.1:0-2858 GCA_040007455.1 Actinomycetota bacterium
CTCGAATGCCTCATCAAGTCGACCGTCGATGTATTCCGCGTACCCGCGCCCCGCCCAGAGCGTGCCGTGAATAGCCGTCCCCTGAACCATCACGCCGATGTCAATCCCGAGACCCATGCGGGCGAGCAGCAAGAGACGATCAAGGACAGCGTCGAAGCGCTGCGAATTGGCCAGCCTCGCGAGGTACTGGTCGCCATACGACATGCCCACGGCGTCATTGGACCACAGAATCCACGCGCGCTGACTATTGGACACCGTTCGCTTCGTTTGACGATCGTTTGAAGGTCCTAGTTGATCCTCCTATCGAAGCGCCGCCAAAAAAAGCGAAAAGGCCCGCATGTGCAGGCCTTCTTGAGAAGCCGACGCCCGGACTCGAACCGGGGACCCCTTCATTACGAGTGAAGTGCTCTACCAGCTGAGCTACGTCGGCAACGTCGGCCCATTGTAGCCCGCGGTTTTCCGGCCGACCGTTACTTCTTCAGGCCCTTTTCCTTCTCTCCGTCGTCGTCCTGGCCGTTGCTCCCCGCGGCGTCGGTCTCCACCGGGGCGAGGAGTTGCTCCGGCGTCGGCGCGGCCTCCACAGGCGCCGGCAACGGGTTGACGGTTGCGCCCTTGCCCTTGACCTTCTTCTTGGTCTTCTCCTTGCCCGCGTTGCCTTTCGCCTGCGCTGCGGGCTCGCGCTTCTTCGCCTGACCCGGTGGGGTCGCCTTGGGCTCCTTCTTGACCTTCTGCTCCTCGGGTTGCGGCGCGGCGGCTACGGGGGCCGACTCCGGCGGAGCCTGCAGTGCCTGCGAGGCCCAGGCCTCGACTGCCGGCGCCGACTCCGTGGGCGGCGCGCTGAGTTTCGCCGCGACGTCGGCCTTCACCGGCCGAGTCTGCTCGAAGACCACCGGCGCCGGGGACGCCATCGCGGGCGCAGCCTGCGCGAGCGCCTGCTTCTGCGGAGTGGGCTTCGAGACTGGAGCCGACGGAGCCGTCGCGACGACGACGGTGCCCGAAGCGGCAACCGCCACGGCGGCGACCTTCACGGCCGCTCCTCCCTCGAAGAGCCCCTTGACCGCAGCGAGGAGCATGCCGCCGTCGAGCGCCTTACGCATGCGCGAGAGGGTGCTCGGCTGCTTCGCCTCGGACTCGAGGTTCGAGGCGAGCGTGCGGCGTGCCCGGAAGATGAGCGTCTCGACCGCCGACTGCGAGAGCTTCAGCTCGTCGGCGATCTCGTGGTACGACAGCCCCTGCCACTCGCGGAGCAGAATCGCGCGGCGCTGGCTCTCGGGCATGTGCTCGAGCGCGTCGGTGAGGCGAATCAATTCCTCGCCGGACTCCCGCGACGGCGCGGGCACGACGTCCTGCACGGCGGCGAAGTCGCTCGGCGACTCGACACGGCCGCGACGACGCGTCGAGCGGCGTCGCGTGAGACAGACGTTGTGCGCGATCTTGAACAGCCACGCGAGCTCCGCCTCGGGCGTGACGCCGCGCTGCAGCGCGCGGTGCGCGTTCAGGAACGTCGACTGGAGCGCGTCCTCCGCCTCGTCGCGTGAGCCGAGCTTGTTGACGCAGAACCCGAAGATCTGTCCCGAGTAGCGCTCGTAGAGGTCCTGGGTCGCGTCGGCGTCGCGGGCGGCGCGTTCAACGTGTACTGCACGACCGATGGAGGGGACTGCGGCGATCGCCGACCTCGACAGGATTCGTTGACTGAGGCAGGGCCGCAATCCACCCTAGAGGACCGACGCAGTGTGGTTCAGCCTCCACGCTGCTGCAAGCTGCGCGAAAGTCGCACGACTACGACTCGTAAACCAGATTTGTCCCCAACTCACGCCGGAGACGGACGAAAAGCGCCTCGAGCGCGAGCTCGGGATTCAGGTTGAACTCCTCCAGCTCCCGCCAGACCTGGCGCACGACCTCGCAGGCCCGCTCGGCGCCGGCGAGCCGCTCGAGCGTCGCGACCTCGTCGAGCTCGGCGAGTCGGTCGGAGTGGATCGCGGCGCTCTCGGCGCCCGTCGCGACCACGACGAGGTCGCGGTACCACGCCGCCAGCTCTTCGAGCGAGGCCAGGAGCTCGTCGCGCTCGGCACCGCGCTGCGCCCGGCGCAGGCGCTGGTCGGCGTCGCGCTGCGTCAGGTCGAGTCGCTCGAGATCGGTCTCCGCTTTGGAACGTGCCTCCGCCCCGCATGCGGCGGCGGCCTCGAGGATCCGCGCCGTAGCGTCGGCGGGCACGAACTCCGGGTCGCGGTAGACGTCCCGCGCGAGCTCGAGCAACGCGTCGCGCCGGCTCGACGACGCGGGGTCGAGGAGGCGGTCGACCCGGTCGAGCCGGCCGCCGGCGACGCGAGCAAGGGCGGTCACCTTGGACGGCGCGAGCCCAGCGTCGCGCGACTCGATCTCCTCGCGGACTGCTCGCTCCGACAGGCGCCGGAACGGCACGTGCTGGCAGCGCGAGCGGATCGTCTCGGGCAGCGGACCTAGCTCGTCCGCGACGAGGATCATGACCGCGTACGGCGGCGGCTCCTCGAGATCCTTGAGCAGCGCGTCCGCGGCGTCCTCGTTCATCGTGTCGGCCGAGTGCAGCAAGTAGACGCGGCGCTGCGCTTCGAAGGGACGCATGTGCAGGTCGCGGTGCAGCGTGCGGATGTCGCCGATCCGGATCTGATCGCCGACGGGCTCGAGTTGGTAGACGTCGGGGTGCGCGTGGCGAAGCACGCGGTCGGGCTCGCCGATCAGCTCCGCGGCGAACGCGAGCGCCGCCGCGCGCTTGCCCACTCCGCGCGGGCCGTGGAAGAGGTACGCGTGCGCGTGCCCGTCCGCGAGCGAGGCTCGGAGGAGGCGCTTCGCCTCTTGCTGCTCAGGAAAGGTCTCGAAGC
>JBDTVA010000289.1:0-2858 GCA_040007455.1 Actinomycetota bacterium
GTCGCGGAGGCGGTGCTCATCTTCGTCTCCTTCTCGCTCGCCTCGAGCGCTGCGTACCTGCTGAACGACGTGCGGGACGCGGCGGAGGATCGCGCGCATCCCGTCAAGCGCCTGAGGCCGATCGCGCGCGGGGAGGTGTCTCCGCGCCTCGCGACGGGTGCGGCGGGGCTGCTCGTGCTCGCAGCGCTCGGTATCGCGGCGCCGGCAGGGCTGGAGGCGGTCGGGCTCGTCGCGGCGTTCGTCGCCTCCCAGCTCGCGTACACGTTGTGGCTGAAGCACGTCGTGCTCGTCGACGCCCTCACGATCTCGTGGCTCTTCGTGCTCAGGGCGGCGGCCGGAGCCGTCGGCGTCGACGTGCGGCTCTCGCCGTGGCTGGTTCTCTGCACCGGCCTGCTGGCGCTCTTCCTCGCGCTCGGGAAGCGCCGTGCCGAGTTGCTCCTCGTCTCCTCGGACCTCTCGCCCGGGCGTCCGGTGCTCTCCGGCTACTCGTTCGCGCTCGTCGACCAGCTCGTGGCGATCGTCGCGGCCGCGACGATCAGCTCGTACTCGATCTACACGTTTACCGCCACCGACTCGGCCGCGATGATGCTGACGATTCCATTCGTCGTCTTCGGCCTGTTCCGGTACCTCTACCTGATGCACCAACGAGCGCTCGGCGAAGAGCCCGACCGGATCGCGTTGGCTGACCCGCCGATCATCGCCACCGTCGTGCTGTGGGTGACGACGGCAGCGATCATCCTGAGCCTGGTATGACGACGAACGTCGGCGTCTCCGTGGTCGTCCCGGTCTACAAGAGCGCCGCAACGCTCGGCGAGCTCACGGATCGGCTGCGGTCGACCCTGTCAGAGCTCGGCCGTGACTACGAGCTCGTCCTCGTGAACGACGGCAGCGACGACGCGAGCTGGGACCGGATCGTGGAGCTGGCCGCCGCCGACGAGCGCGTGCGCGGTCTGAACCTGATGCGGAACTACGGTCAGCACAACGCGTTGCTCGCGGGGATCCGAGCCGCGCGCCACGACCTGATCATCACGCTCGACGACGACCTGCAGAACCCACCCGAGGAGATCCCGAAGCTGCTCGCGAAGCTCGACGAGGGTTTTGACGTCGTCTACGGCCACGCAGAAGAGCGCGGGTTCGGCTTCCTCCGGAACGTCGGGACGGCGATGACGAAGCTTGCGCTCGGTTGGGCGATCGGCAGCGACCTCGCGGCGAAGGTGAGCGCCTACCGAGCCTTCCGTACCGAGCTGCGGGCGGCGTTCGCAGACTACGACGCGCCGTACGTCTCGATCGACGTCCTGCTGTCGTGGGGGACGGCGCGTTTCGGCTCGGTACCGGTCGAGCACCGCGAGCGGGCGGACGGCCGCTCGTCGTACAGCTTCACGCGCCTCGCGACGCACGCGCTGAACGTGATGACGGGCTTCTCGACGCGGCCGCTGCGAATCGCGAGCCTGATCGGCCTCGTCTTCACCCTCTTCGGCGTCGCCGTGCTCGCGATCGTGCTGATCACGTACGCCGTCGAAGGCGGCAGCGTTCCAGGCTTTCCGTTCCTCGCGTCCGTGATCGCGATCTTCTCCGGCGCGCAGCTGCTGACGCTCGGGATCATCGGCGAGTACCTCGCGCGGATGCACATGCGCGTCATGGACCGGCCGCCGTTCACGGTCCGCGAGGAGACGGGCGTCGCGACACGTGAAGAGGTCGGTGCGGCCCGGAGCTGAAACGGCCGTCGCCACGCTCCTCGACTGGGACAGCGAGTTCTGGGGAGCACCGATCGGCCGTGTGGAGGGTGGAGTGCTGGACGAGGAGCGTCTGCGCACGGTCCACGAGTGGGCGACTGCGAACGACGTCGCGTGCGTCTACTTCCTCGCCGACTCGAGCGACGCGGCGAGCGCCCACGTCGCGGAGGGCGGCGGCTTTCGCCTGATGGACCTCCGCGTCGAGCTGCACCGCCCGACGGTCGGTGACGAGACGATCGGGGAGCTGCGTCCAGCGGGCACGGCGGACGCGGAGGCGCTCCGAGCGATCGCACGCGCCAGCCACGGCGTGACCCGGTTCTACGCCGACCCGAACTTCCCGGACGACCGCTGCGACGACCTCTACGACACCTGGATCACGCGGAGCCTCGAAGGCTGGGCCGACGGGGTGCTCCTCGCCGAGGTGGACGGGCGGCCGGCCGGCTACGTCTCGTGTCACCTGGACCAGGCTGCGGGAACCGGCTCGATCGGGTTGATCGCGGTCGACGAGACCGCACGCGGCGTCGGCGTCGGCGTCACACTCTCGCGCGGCGCCGTCGCCTGGTGCCGCGACCGGGGCGCGCAGGAGATGTCGGTGGTGACGCAGGGCCGGAACGCGGCCGCTCTCCGCACGTTCCAGCGCGCCGGCTTCCTCGTCGACTCCGTCGGGCTCTGGTTTCACAAGTGGTATCGACCGTGAACGAGCTGAGGATCCCGTTCAACCGCGCGACCTTGGTTGGCCGCGAGCTCGAGTACGTCCGCGCGGCAGTCGAAGCCGGCCATACCTCGGGCGATGGGCCCTACACTCGCCGGTGCGAGGCGCTGCTCGAGGAGGCGCTCGGCGTCGAGCGTGTGCTCCTGACCACGTCGTGCACGCATGCACTAGAGGCCGCGGGGCTCCTCCTCGACGTCGGCCCGGGCGACGAGGTGATCGTCCCGTCGTTCACGTTCGTCTCCGGGGCGAACGCGTTCGCGCTTCGCGGCGCGAAGATCGTCTTCGCGGACGTACGTCCGGACACCCTCAACCTCGACGAGGAACAGGTCGACGCGCTCGTCGGTCGACGAACGAAGGCGATCGTCCCCACGCATTACGCAGGTGTCGCGTGCGAGCTCGACGCGATCGACGCG
>JBDTVA010000290.1:0-2831 GCA_040007455.1 Actinomycetota bacterium
CGACGAGCCGTCCGGACGACGTGTTCTTCGGGTACGAGCCCGTCTACCTCGAGGCCTCGAACCTGGACTCCGACGTCGCGCACATCGTCATCCCGCGCGCCGACCCGAAGCTTGCGGCGGCGCGGCTCGACGCGCTTCCACGGCCGCTCGGCCGGGGGATCTGGGTGTTCGACGCCTACGACACGAACAACTGCACCTGCACGCGCGGCCTGACGATCGAGGAGCGCCTGCCGCGTCCGGCACGCGACTACGAGGCCCGCGTGTTCGGCCCGTACCTCGTGCTCCGCACACGCGAAGCGACAAAGACACCCGCCGAGTACCTCGACCGCGCGGCGCAGGTGATGGTCGTCGGCAAGTCGCTCTTCATCGGGGACGCGGACATCAACTTCGTGACGGTGCGGCGCGCGGCCGACCGCCTACGCCTCCTCGACTACTGAGCGCTCCGCTCCTCGAGCTCCACGATCTCCCGGAAGCACGGGGCGTCCTCGAACGCCGCGAGGCCCGCGGGCGTGACGCGGCGGCGCTGCTTGGGTCGCAACCGCCTCGCGGCGGCGATCGCCGCGGAGGCGCCCACCAGGCCGCCGATCAGAAACGAGCGCGTTCGGCTGCGTCGCTCGTGCTCGTCCATGGGACGATTGTAGGGAGATGACGATTTGTGCCCTCGGTGATCTCCTGCTCGACGTCGTCGTGCGACTCGACACGCCGCTCAACCTCGGCGCCGACGCGACAGCGCGCACCCGTACCGGTGCGGGCGGCCAGGCCGCCAACGTCGCCGCCTGGGCGACCGAGCTCGGGGAGCAGGGCCGCCTCGTCGCGAAGCGCGCGACCGACGCGGCCGGCGAGCTCGTCGCGCAGGAGCTCGCCGCCCATGGCGTCGAGGTGTTCGGCCCTGCGGTCGACGGCCACAACGGCGTCGTCGTGTCGCTCGTCGCGCCGAGTGGTGAGCGCTCGATGGCCTCGGACCGCGGCGTCGCTCCGCAGCTCCGCGCCGACGAGCTCGAGATGCGGTGGCTCGGCGGCGCGGACTGGCTGCACGTGACGGGCTACGCGCTCTTCCGCTCGCCGATCGACGAGGCGGCCGCGAAGGCCGCGGGCGCGGTGCGTGGGCAGGGCGGCCGGATCAGCGTCGACCTCTCGTCGTGGAGCCTGATCCGCGACTTCGGTGCGGAGAAGCTCGTGCGGCGCCTCGAGCTGCTCGCCCCTGACGTGATCTTCGGCAACGCCGAGGAGCTCAAAGAGATCGGGGGGACGTTTCCCGCACAGGAGTGGGTGCTGAAGCTCGGGCCCGAAGGGGTCGAGCTGTCGGACGGCCGCAAGCTGCCCGCCCTGCCTGCGGATGTCCTGGACACGACCGGCGCGGGCGACGCGCTCGCGGCGGGCTACCTCGTCGGCGGCGCGGAGCTCGGGCTCGAGGCGGCGGCCCGCTGCGTCGCGACCCTCGGGACCATGCCTTGGTGAGGGCAGTCATTCCGCTTGGCCCGGAGGAGGCGCCGCTGCTGGACGGCTGGCGCTACGACCCGCCGTACGACTTCTACAACGGCGAGGACGATCCCGTTCAGAATCCCGAGCGCTTCTTCGTCGTGCAAGACGGCGACGAGGTCGTCGGGTTCTACTACTTCGACGAGCAGGAAGACACCGTCGAGATCGGCCTCGGCCTCAGGCCCGACTTGACGGGGAGAGGGCTCGGCCTCGAGTTCTTCCTCGAGGGCGTCGCGTTCGCGCACGGCCGGTTCCCCGGTCGCCGGGTGACGCTGAACGTCGCCGCGTTCAACGAGCGCGCGATCACGGTCTACGAGCGCGCCGGGTTCCGGCGAACGGGCGAGCACGTCCGAATGTTCGACCGCTCGGGCGAGGTTCCGTTCGTCGAGATGGAGGAGGAACGGTGATCGAGATCTCCGACGAGGTGCGGGCGGCGCTCGACGAAGGCCGGCCGGTCGTCGCGCTCGAGACGACGCTGATCGCACACGGCTTTCCGCCCGGCGAGGGCGTCGCGGTCGGGCTCGAGAGCGAACGGCGCGTCCGGGAAGCGGGCGCGACTCCCGCGACGATCGGCGTCCTCGACGGAAAGGTGCGCGTCGGCCTCGACGGGCAGGAACTCGAACTCTTCGGGGCGAGCGCGCGGAAGCTCGGGCCGCGCGACGTCGCCGCTGCGGTCGCGCAACGTGCGGTTGGCGCGACGACCGTCGGCGGGACGCTCGCGGTGGCGCGCACGGTCGGGCTCCGGTTCATGGGCACCGGTGGGATCGGCGGAGTCCACCGCGGCTGGACGCAGCGGCCGGACGTCTCGTCCGACCTCGGCGAGCTCGCGCGGACGCAGGTCGTCGTGGTCGCCTCTGGTGCGAAGTCGATCCTCGACGTCCCTGCGACCGCGGAGGCGCTCGAGACGCTCGGCATCCCGACCCTCGGCTTCCGCACGGACACGCTGCCGCTCTTCTACGCGGCCGACGGCGGGCCGCCGGTCTCCGCGCGCGTCGAGTCCGCGCAGGAGGCGGCCCAGATCGCGCGCGCCCACTGGGCGCTCGGCGGGGCGGGCCTCCTCGTCGGCAACCCGCCGGCGCAGAGCCTCGACGACGTCGAGGTTCTGATCGAGCAGGCGCTCGAGGAAGCCGGGCGCGAGGGCGTCAGCGGGCAGGGCCTGACGCCGTTCGTGCTCGCGTGGCTTCACCGCGAGAGCGGCGGGCGGACGCTCGAGGCGAATCGAGCGCTCGTCGCGGACAACGCGGGACTCGCGGGCGCGATCGCCGTCGTGCGCTGACTACTCGAGCGCCGCGAGCAGCTCGTCGATCGTCAACGCCGGCAGCGTCTCGATCTTCGTCGAGCCCCGTGCTCCG
>JBDTVA010000291.1:0-2826 GCA_040007455.1 Actinomycetota bacterium
CCGGAACTTCGACTGGGTTCTCCTCGGAGCGGTCGCGGCGCTCGTCGGCTACGGCTTGCACCTCGTCGCGGGGATCACGCGCGACGACGTGGCGGGCAGCCCCGACTACTACGTCGTTCGGCAGGCGGTCTACGCAGCCGCCGGCGGGGTCGCGATGGTGGGCGTGTCGCTCCTCGACCCCGGCTTCTTCCGGCGCTACTGGCGCCAGCTTTACGCCGTCGCCCTCCTGCTGCTCCTGCTCGTGATCCCCCTCGGGACGGAGGCACGCGGTTCGCAGCGTTGGCTCGGCGTCGGCACCCTGACCTTCCAGCCGTCCGAGCTCGGCAAGCTCCTCCTCGTTCTCTCCGTGGGCGGATTCCTCGCAGAGCGAGCGCGCCGCGTCGGGGAGATCGGAACGGTGTTCGGTGCGATCGGGCTGACGGCGATCCCGACCGTGCTCGTGTTCATGCAGCCGGACATCGGGACGTCGCTCGTCTACGGCGCGGCGCTCGCCGCGATGCTCTTCGTGGCCGGAACGCGGTGGCTCCACGTCGCGGGGCTCGTCACCACGATCGCCGTCGCGGCCGGGCTCGTCGTCTGGCTGCTGCCGTCACTGGGCGTCGACGTGCTCGAGCCCTACCAGCGCGATCGTCTCACCGCGTTCGTCGACCGCGAGTCCGACCCGCAGGGGGCGAGCTACAACGTCCAGCAGTCGATCCTCGCGGTCGGCGCGGGCGGCGTCCGAGGACGCGGGGTGGACAACTCGACGCAGACGAACCTCGACTACCTCCCCGAGCACGCGACCGACTTCGCGTTCGCCTCGCTCGCGGAGCAGCGCGGTTTCGTCGGTGCGGCGATCCTGCTTCTGCTCTACCTGCTCGTCGTCTGGCGCGGGCTCCGCGTCGTCACCTACGCCTCGGACCCGTACTCGGCGATCGTCGCGGCCGGGATCGTCTTCGCGCTCCTGTTCCAGGTCTTCGTGAACGTGGGCATGACGATGGGGATCGCTCCCGTGACCGGCATCCCGCTCCCGTTCGTGAGCGTCGGGGGCTCCTCGCTCGTGACGAACTTGCTCGGCATCGGCGTGCTGCAGGCGATCCACGCTCGCGGGCGACGACGGTAGTGCGCAAGCTCCCGCTCACCCCGTTTGCGGTCGTCAAGCTCCTGCGCGAGCTCCGCTCGTCGACCGCGGACCGGCGGCCGCTCGTGCTCGGCGGCGCACGCTCGCTCGTGGATGCGCTCCGCCGAGAGCTCGTGCGGGACGGCGACGCGACCGCTGTGCGCGTCGCGTCAACGGACGCCGGCGAGGGCGCGGCCGCGTTCGTCTACGTGCTCGCCGGCGAGCCCACCGAGGAAGACGAGCGCGCGCTGCGCGCGGCGGACCTCGCGGGTGTGCCGTTGCTCGTCATCGGCCCGGAGCCGACCACGAACGTCCCCTACGCGCTCGCCACCGACATTCTCCCGCTGCGCCCGGGCGAGGGATTCCCGCTCGAGGAGCTCGGCCGCCGACTCGCCGCGAAGGACGAGAACGCCGCCGTCGCGCTCGCGGCCAGGCTGCCGGCACTCCGGCGCGGCGTCGCGGATGCCCTGGTCGCGCGCGTCGCGCGTCAGAACGCGGTGATCGCCGCAGCGGTGTTCGTTCCCGGCGTCGACTTCCCCGTGCTGACGCTGAACCAACTCCGGCTCGTGCTGCGCCTCGCGGCGGCGTACGGACAGGAGATCGACGCCGAGCGGCTCCCGGAGATCCTCGGGGTCGTCGGCACCGCGCTCGGCTTTCGGGCACTCGCGCGCCAGGCGCTCGGGGTCGTCCCGATCGCCGGTTGGGCCGTGCAGGGGGCGGTCGCCTACGCCGGCACGCGGACGCTCGGTGAAGCCGCGATCCGCTACTTCGAGACGCTACGCAGCCGGGCGGAGTCGGGCGCGCCGGGCGCGGATCGCGCGTAGGCGCTGGCTGAGCCGGGCCCAGGCCCAGGGCTCGACCTCCTTGTACCGGATCTCCGTCTGACCCCTGGTCGCTTCCAGATACTCGAACCAGGCGTCCGCTTCCTCGATGAGGAGGAGCTCAAAAGCTTCCTCCGTCGGGCTCAGGCTCATCGGGGCCTCCTCGCCGTAGCTCACCGGCGCAAGGCTAGGTCCAGGACCGGACGGCAGAGCCTGCCCGGGGCCACTGATACCCTGGGTGAAGCGATGCACGAGTTTTCGCCTCTGACAATCCAACGCGCGCCCCGGTCGCCTGTGGCGACCGACGTTTGGCCGCGCGCACAGCAAGGAGACACCTTTTGCCACTCCCCTGGTTCCGCCGAAAGCATGAGCAGGCGCCCGCACCGCAGGCAGCCGCTCCAACCCCGCCTCCAGACGTAACGACCGCCCCCGCCGCACCAGGCGGGGAATCGACAGCCGACCCGACACGCCCGAAGCGACGCCGCGGCACACGCGGCGGCAAGGGCCGTAAGAAGTCCACGACCGCGAGCGGCGGCGCGGCGACCTCCGAGACGGACGCCGCTGCGCCGAAGACCGAACGGAAGAAGCAGCCCGAGCGCGCGGAGAAGAAGAAGGAAGAGGTTCGCTCGCAGCGCCGTGAGCGACGGGCGAACCAGCCTCGCCGCCGGCCGCCGCAGAAGCGGCCGCCGCTTCCGCCCGCGAAGCGCGAGCTCCTCGTCTCGACCGACGTCAGCGAGCAGCGCGTCGCGATCCTCGAGGACGACCGCGTCGCCGAGGTCTACCTCGAGCGCCCAGAGCGCCGGTCGATCGCCGGGAACATCTACCTCGGCACCGTCGACAACGTGCTCCCGGGCATGGAGGCCGCGTTCGTCGAGATCGGCCTCGAGAAGAACGGCTTCCTCTACG
>JBDTVA010000292.1:0-2825 GCA_040007455.1 Actinomycetota bacterium
CTTCGCCGCCGGCGAGCAGAGAAACTCGACCGCGTCGGCGACGTCGTCCGGCTCGCCGAGGCGGCCGACCGGCGTCCGCTTCGTGCTGTGCTCGAGCATCTCCTCGCGGTTCGGGAAGTGCTTGAGCGCGTCTGTCTCGACCACGCCGGCGGAGACGCCGTTGACGCGGATCCCGCTCGGCGCAAGCTCGACGGCGAGGTAGCGGACGAGCGACTCGAGCGCCGCCTTCGACGTCCCAACGAGCGCGTAGTTCTCGAGCACGCGCTGCGCGCCGAGCGACGAGATCCCGACGATCGAGGAGCCCGGCTGCATCTGCGGGACCGTCACACGCGCGAGGTCGAGCAGCGCGCGTGCGTTCGCGGTCAGGGTCCACTCCCAGTGTTTCGGCTCCGTCTCGAGCGCGGGGCGGATCACGCCAGTCGCCGCGTTGTGGACGAGCACGTCGAGGGGGCCGAGCGCCTCGACCTGTTCGAGCACCCGCTCGGAGGTGACGTTGCCGCGCACGAGCACCGGTTCCGCGCCGGCCGCGCGCAGCTCCTCCGCAGTCTCCTCGGCAGCGCGGTCGTTTCGCAGGTACCCGATCGCGACGCGCTTCGCCCCGCGGGCAGCGAACCGGAGCGCGATCGCCTTGCCGATCCCGCGCGAGCCACCGGTGACGAGGACCGCGTCGATCAGTCGCGCCGCGGCAGAGGGTCGGACGCCGGAGCCGCGCTCGGGATCGTCTCCCACCCGATCCTCGTCCGAGGCTCGACAGCCCCGTCCTCGGCACGCGAGGACGCGTGGCCGAGCCGGTCGAGCAGCTCCATCTTCTCCTCGGCGTAGCGGCGGACCTCGTGGTCGCCCGGAAGGTCCTGCACGAGCTCCTCGATGCGTGCGCGAAGCTGGAATGCAAAGTGCGGCGTCGCCGGCCCGACGAGCGTGTCGATGTCGTCGCGGGTGACCTCAGCCACGGGCCAAGGGTATCGCTACCGTCCGCCGCCGTGCGCCGTCTCTCTGCAGCCGAGGTCGGGCTCCTCATCACCATCGTCATCTGGAGCATCAACTTCACCATGACGAAGTACGTCCTGGGCCACGGCTTCCAGCCGCTCGCCTACTCCGCCGTCAGGTTCACGACCGCCGCGTTGCTCTTCACGGCGATCACGTTCGTCCTCGAGCGCTCGCTGCGCATGAGCCGCCGTGACTTGTTGTTCCTGTTCGGCGCGGCCGTGGTCGGCATTTGGCTGAACCAGATCGGCTTCGTCTACTCGCTCGAGTACACGACTGCGAGCACCGCCGCACTCGTCTTCGGGACCCTGCCGATCTTCACGATGCTGATCGCGAGGTTGACCGGCGTCGAGCGGCTCTCGAAGCGCTTCGTCGCCGCGGCCGGCGTGAGCTTCCTCGGGGTCGCGCTCGTCGCACTCGGCGCGCACGGTGAAGTAGCAGGGAGCCCGAAGGGGATCCTCCTCGCGCTGCTCGGGTCGGCGACGTGGGCGGTGTACTCCGTCGCGATCGCCCCGCTGATGCGGCGCTACTCACCGTTTCGGATCTCGGCCCTGGGACTGCTCATGGGCGCCGCGCTGATCCTCCCGACCGCCGCGCCGCAGCTCGCGCAGCAGGACTGGGACCTCTCGCCGCTCGTCTGGACGATTCTTGGGTTCTCGATCATCGGCCCGCTCGTGATCACGAACGTGCTCTGGTTCACAGCCATCGACCGAGTGGGGCCGTCGCGCGCATCCCTCTACGCGAACCTGCAGCCGTTTCTCGGGGCCCTCTTCGCGCTGCTGCTGCTCTCGGAGAAGATGACCGCGCTCCAGGCCGTGGGCGGGCTCGCGATCGCGGCCGGGATCGCGTTGAGCCGGCGACGTCCGACTATTCCGGCGGCCGAGTAAGATCAGCTCGTGAGCAGCGACTTCATGCCCCTGGACGGCTGGGACCACGTCGAGCTCTGGGTCGGCAACGCCAAGCAGGCCGCCTACTTCTACGAGCACGCGTTCGGCTTCCGGTGCACCGCGTACGCAGGCCCGGAGACGGGGGTGCGCGACCGCGCCTCGTACGTCCTCGAGCAGGGCGAGATCCGCCTCGTGTTGACCAGCGGCCTCCGCCGCGACTCGCCGATCTGCGAGTTCTCCTGCCTCCACGGCGACGGGGTCAAGGACATCTCCCTGCGCGTCCCCGACGCGACGAACGCCTACCGCGAGGCTGTGCAGCGCGGCGCGCGCGGCGTCGCCGAGCCGCGCTGGGTTGAGGATGAGTTCGGCAAGGTCGAGCTCTCGTCGATCGCGACGTACGGCGACGTCGTCCACACGTTCGTCAACCGCGCCGGCTACGAAGGCGCCTACCTGCCCGGCTACGTCGCGCAGGAGTCGACGAACGGGAGCGACCCGGGCGTGGGGCTTCAGCACGTCGACCATGTCGTCGGGAACGTCGAGCTCGGCCGCATGCAGCACTGGGTCGAGTTCTACGAGCGCGTGTTCGGGATGACGGAGATGATCCACTTCACCGACGAGGCGATCTCGACCGAGTACTCCGCGCTGATGTCGAAGGTGATGACGGACGGCGAGGGCAAGATCAAGTTCCCGATCAACGAGCCCGCCGAGGGGAAGCGCAAGAGCCAGATCGAGGAGTACCTGGAGTTCAACCACGGCCCGGGCTCACAGCACGTGGCGATGGCGTCGTCGAACATCGTGGACACCGTGGACGCGCTGAAGGAGCGCGGCGTGCTGTTCCTCGCGACGCCCGAGGCGTACTACGAGGACGTCGGCGACCGCGTCGGCGACATCGACGAGTCGAGGGACGACCTGCGCCGGCTGAAGATCCTCGCCGACCGCGACGACGACGGCTAC
>JBDTVA010000293.1:0-2825 GCA_040007455.1 Actinomycetota bacterium
TCGTCCGGCCGCTCGAGCACGAGCGGCAGCAGCTCCGCGATCAGCCTCGCCCCCGCGAGCGCGCGCTCGTCCCCCTCGTCGTTTCGCCCCTGCACGTAGAGCGCTTCGGCGGCGTGCGCGAGCGCGTTCATGGCCGTCCCGCCCGACTCCGCCCGCGGCAGCCCGAGCGTGAGCTTGGGGTCGTAGACGATCCCCGCCATGTCCGCCCCGCCGCCGCCGCCGACCATCTTCCGGTCCGGGTCGCGCACGCCGAAGGTCGGGGTCCACTCGGAGCCGGAGTATGTCGTCGGCACGGAGACGACCGGCAGCCCTCGCGCGGCGGAGGGCGCCTTCGCGGTGTCGATCGCGCTTCCGCCGCCGACGGCGAGCACGCCGTCGACGTCGTCGGGCGCCTCGATGCGGTGCGAGGGGATCTCGTGCCATGAAGCGGCGGCGGGAAGGTCGAGCGACGACCACCGCTCGCTCGCGACGAGCAGCGGGCGCTCGATGCCGAGCTCGGCGAGGACCTCCGGGAGCGCCTCCAGCCCCCAGCGGACGATCACGCCAGGCGTTCCTTGCCGAAGGCCACGAAGGCCTCGGCGACCCGGGTCGGCGACTTGCGCGCGGCGCGCACGAGCGAGACGTCGCGCACGAGGTTCAGCCCGCGTACGCGAGCCTCGCCGAGCCTCCCTGCGGCGAGCTCTGTCTCCACGGCGGAGCGCGAGATGAACGTGACGCCGTAGCCGGCCAGGACCGCGCTCCGCACGGACTCCTGCAGGCCGAGCTCGAGCGGCACGTCGAAGTCGCGCAGCCGCTCGCCGCTTCGCCGCAGCTCGTCCTCGAGCAGCTGCCGCACGCCGCCACCCTCCTGCATGACGATCAGCGGCTCCTTGCGGAGCTCGTCGAGCGTGACCGTACGGCCCGCGAAGGGATGATCGGGCGGAGTCGCGAGGATCACCTCGTCGCGGAAGAACGGCTCGAACGCAACGCCGCGCTGCCGTCGCGCAGCGCCGACGATCCCGAGCTCGAGCTCGCGCGCGGCGACGTGCTCGACGACCGCGTGCGTGTCGGCCACCGTCAGCGAGACCTTGACGCCGGGGTTCTCGGCCTGGAACTCGCAGAGGAGAAGCGGCAGCACGATCGCGGCGGGGCCGGTCGAGGCTCCGAGGTCGAGCGTCCCCGTGAGCTCGCCCTCGCCGACCGTCGCGACGTCCTCGAGCAGCTGGTCCTCGAGCGCAAGCATCCGCTGCGCGCTCCGATAGAGCCGCCGGCCGGCCTCTGTCGGCTCGACGCGACGGCCCGAGCGGTCGAGCAACTGCTTGCCGAGCCGCTTCTCGAGCGCCCTGATCTGGAGGCTGACCGCGGGCTGCGTGACCCCGAGGCGCTCCGCCGCCTGTGAAAAGCTCTTCCTCTCGACGACCGCGCAAAACGCAGCGAGCTGTCGCGTATCCATAAGGATTGATTATGACTGAGAGAATCCTAGGCGCCGATGTCCAGTCGTAGCTCCTCGAGCGCGAGGTCGCGCAGGATCCGGTGCATCACGTCGTCCGAGATCACGCCGATTCGACGCAGCTCGAGCACGGCCTGTTCCTCCGCACGGAGCAGCTCGCGACGAACCTGCTGGAAGGCCTGGGAGCGCTCCTCGATCTCGCTTCGCTCGTCGTCCAGCCGCTCACGGAACCGGTCCGGGCCGCGAGCACCGCCGAGACGCCGAGCGCCTCCGCCGGGAGGTACGCGAGATACGCGGTGATGAGCGCGACCGTGATCTCCGTCGGCGGGTCGTTCAAACGCTTGCGGACCTGCCGCACGACATACCCGACGACGAGCCCGACTGCGACCCCCCCGACCACGTTGACGACGAGCTCTGCGCCGGCTTCCCACAACGAGAACGTGCCGGCAAGCGTCGCGACGACCGCGGTTCGGTAGAAGACGAGCGCGCTCGCGTCGTTCAGGAGACTCTCGCTCTCGATCACGGTGACCAGGCGGCGCGGGACGCCGAGCCGGCGTCCGATCGAGGTGGCGGCGATCGGGTCGGTGGGGGGAGACCACCGCGCCGAGCACGAAGGCAGCCTACCACGTCAGGTCGGCGACGAGCCAGTGTGCGACGACGGCGACGCCGGCCATCGTCGCGGCGACGAGCCCGATCGCGAGCAAGGAGGCGGGACGGAGGTTCGCGCGCAGGTCGCGCACCGAGGTGAAGAACGCCGACGAGTAGAGCAGCGGCGGCAGGAACCCGAGCAGGACGATCTCCGGGGGTAGCGCGAACTCCGGCAGGCCGGGAACGAAGGCCAGCCCGAGCCCGCCGAGCACGAGCAGGATCGGGTACGGGATCCGAAGGACGGGCGCGAGGACGACGAGGACCCCGACGCCGAGGAGCAGCCCGACGAGCTGCCACAGCTCATGGGAGTGCATGTCCACCCGGCGACGATAGTTTGCCCGGGTGAAGGTCTGGATCGACATGACGGCGGCCGCGCACGTGCTCGTCTTCCGGCCTCTTATTCAGATCCTTCGAGCTCGTGGCGACGAGGTCGAGATCACCTCGCGCGACTACGGCCAGACGCTGCAGCTCCTCGAGCTGCACGGTCTTCGCGCCGACGTGATCGGCCGCCACGCCGGACGCGGCCGCGTGCACAAGGCGCGCGCGATGTGGTCGCGGTTACAGGGGCTGCGGCAGTGGGCGCAAGGCAGAGACTTCGACCTCGCGCTTGCGCATGGCTCGCACGAGCTGACGATCACCGCCAGGCTGCTCCGCATCCCGAGCTCGAACACGTTCGACTACGAGTGGGCACGTCTGCAACACCAGCTGGGTTGCCGCGCCGCGACGAAGGTCGTCGTTCCGGACGCGA
>JBDTVA010000294.1:0-2820 GCA_040007455.1 Actinomycetota bacterium
AGGAGCCCGAGCTCGGCGGCACCTGTCTCCGCGTCGGGTGCATCCCGACGAAGGCCTGGGTGCAGACCGCGTTCGCGCTGAAGGAGGCGCACGAGTCGTTCGCCAAGTTCGGCGTGAACGTCGGCGAGCCGAAGCTCGACATCACTGTGGCAAATCAGTGGAAGGACGGGGTCGTCAAGCAGATGACCGGCGGCGTCGCCTCGCTCTTCAAGGCGAATGGCGTCGAGTGGGTCAAGGGCGCCGGCCGCTTCAAGGACGCGAACACGATCGCCGTCGACGGCGGCGAGGACGTCACCTTCAAGCAGGCGATCATCGCGACGGGATCGTTCCCGCTTCGCCCTCCGATCGACGGGCTCGACTCTCCGCGCTGCGTCGACTCGACCGGGCTGCTCGAGCAGACCGAGGTCCCGAAGCGCATCGCGATCCTCGGTGGCGGGATCATCGGCGTCGAGTTCGCCTCGATCCTCGATCGCTTCGGCAGCGAGGTGACGGTGATCGAGATGCTGCCGCGGCTGATCCCGCTCGAGGACGAGGACGCGGCGAAGGAGCTTGCGAAGCAGTTCGGGAAGCGCGGCATCGCGCTCCAGCTCGGCAAGACGTGCACGAAGGTCGAGGACTCCGGTTCCGAGCTGACCGTGCACTTCGGCGAAGGCGAGACGCTTAAGGCAGACCTGATGCTCGTCGCCGTCGGCCGCGGTCCGGTCGTCGAGAACCTCGGGCTCGAGGAGATCGGCGTCCAGTTCGACAAGCGGAAGGGGATCGCCGCCGACGAGCACCGCCGCACGACCGTCGAGCACATCTACGCCGTCGGAGACTGCGCCGGCTACTGG
The DNA here is from genome assembly GCA_040007455.1 of Actinomycetota bacterium. GTDB lineage: Bacteria > Actinomycetota > Thermoleophilia > Gaiellales > Gaiellaceae > JACCTU01. The sequence continues at coordinate 831 of JBDTVA010000294.1, forward strand.
CAGCTCGCGCACACCGCCTTTCGGGAGGGCGAGGTCGCGGCCGAGAACGCCTGCGGCCACGACGCCGTCGTCGACAACCGCGCGGTGCCGCGCCCGATCTACACCGACCCGGAGATCGCGGGTGTCGGCCTGACCGAGGCCGAGGCACGCGAGCAGTACGGCGACGACGTCGCGGTCGGCCAGTTCCCGTGGGTCGCGAACGCGCGCGCCGTGATGCAGAACGAGACCGTGGGCTGGGTCAAGTCGATCCACGAGACCCGCTACGGCGAGCTGCTCGGCCTGATCATGGTCGGCCCGCACGTGACCGATCTGATCGAGGCAGGGGTGGTCGCGATCGACGCCGAGGCGACGGTCGAGACCGTCGCCGACGGGATGACGGCACACCCGACGCTCTCGGAGGCGATCAAGGAAGCCGGCCTCGTGGCTCTGGGCCGCGCGATCCACCTGCCCAACCGCAAGCGGGCCCCGGCCCGCGCCTAGGACGAGGCCGTATCCCGTGCGGGCCCTGGGCCGTTGTTTGATCGGCAACGGACCTGCCGAGCGCAAGTTTCGGGCTCCGGCGGGATCTCAGAAGGTATGACGCCCCTCCTGGCGGAGCAGCTGCGCGCGGACCGGTCCTTCGAGCGGATCTACAAGAAGCACGTCGGCGACGTCTACCGCTACGCGCTCGCCGTCCTCGGGCAGCCCGCGGACGCCGAGGATGTCGCGCAGACGACGTTCCTGAACGCCTATCGCGCGTACCAGCGGGGCGAGCGCCCGCGGAACGCGCAGAACTGGCTGATCGCGATCGCCCACAACGTCTGCCGGCAGCGCTTCCGCCAGGCACAGCGGCGCCCCGACGAGGTCGAGTTCGACGATCGTGTCGGCGAGATCGTGCCCGAGGAGGATCGCGGACCGAGCGCGGAGGACATCCAGCGCGCTCTCGGCTACCTCGCGTTCAACCAACGCGCAGCCCTCGTGATGCGCGAGCTCGAAGGTCGCTCGTACGCAGAGATCGCCGAGATCCTCGAGACGTCGGTCGGCGCGATCGAGACCCTGCTCTTCCGCGCCCGCCGGGCGCTGCGGGAGCAGCTCGAGGGGGCGCTGACCTGCGCGGAGGCCGAGCGCGCAATCTCCCGCCAGACGGACGGCAGGCTCCCGCGGCCCGAGCGCTCGTCCCTGCGCGCGCACCTGCGGCAGTGCAAGGAGTGCGAACGCCTCGCGCGGAGCCAGCGTGCGCACAAGAAGGCCTTCAAGGTTCTCGCACTCGTGCCGATCCCCACTTCGCTCACGTCGCTGTTCGGAGGCGGCGGTGCAGTGGTCGGAGGCGGGGTCGCCCTGAAGGCTGCGGCGTTCGTCGCTGCGGGCGTCGTCGCGACCGGCGTGGGGTACCAGGGCGCGAGAGAGCTGTCCCAGCCTTCTCGGCAGCGCGACGCCGTCGTTCCCGCTACGACTGCCGCGGCGCAGCGCGCCCCCGTCGTCGCGCCCGTGCGTCGAACGCCTGCCACGAAGTCTCGCGCCGCGAGTGCCGAGGCCAAGGCGAAGGCGCTCGAGGCCAGAGGTCGTGCCGCCGCCCCCGGGCAGGTCGCGCGCCGGGCCGAGGCCGTCCCGCCGGGCCAGGCCAAGAAGCAGGCCTCTCCCGCCGGGAACGCCAGGGCGACCCCGCCGGGCCAGATGAAGAAGGCCGAGCACCGCACGACGACGCAGAAGCCCGTGTCGCCCGGTCAGGCGAAGAAGGCCAAACCCAAGCGGCAGCAGGGCGGCGGGTGGCCGATCGAGCCGCCGGTCGGCCTGCCCTAGGATCGCGCAAGTTTCAGCAGGGGGCGGCATCTTCCTGGGTGGACGTGCCCTCGTCCCCACCCGGGGCCATGCCGCCCGCCGGCCCCGGGTACCTTCCGAGCGAAGCGCCTCTTCCCGGGGCGTTTCGCGTTTCGGCCTGCGAGGGTAGGCTCGTCGGGATGAGCATCGTCAACAGACGCAACGCCATGCTCGGCTGGCTGACCTGGAAGGC
>JBDTVA010000295.1:0-2818 GCA_040007455.1 Actinomycetota bacterium
CGAGCACGAGCTCGTCGACGCGGCGCCCGCGCGGGTGACGTGACCGCGGTCACAGCGCTGCTCTAAACTCGCTGCGCCAGCGGCCGCGAAGCGGCCGCCTTTAGGGGTCTTCGTGCGTCGCGGATCCGCGGGAGCGGATTCGCGACTTGCACAGGTAACTAGGCTTCGGCGCCGGGAGTGTGCAAGAGGTTCTCGACCCTGTTGACGCCCCGGACGGTGCGGACGCGCTGCTCGAGCTCCTCGATCAGCGATTGATCCTCGAGCTGCCCGCGCAGGTAGACGACGCCGAGCTCGACGTTAACGTTCACGTCCCCCTTCGGCGTCTCCGTGTCGCGGAAGACCTCCGACTCGACGTTCGCCTTCAAGGTCTGATCGTCGACGACGGCGGAGCGACTCCCGCCGACGAGCTCCCGCACCCGGTCGCGCAACTTGGCCCGACGCGCCGCGTCGGACAGGTACACAAGCGCCGCCCCGAGCGCCGCGAGCCTGAAGATCTTCATGCGTGATCAACCCCTCTCGATCGTGGTGAACCAGCGTCTACCCGGTTGGGTCGACGAAAACCTGAAGCGCTCGGCTGCTCAGTCGCCCCAGTCGAAGTCGCGCGAGCGGCTCCAGAGACCGTCTTCGGTCTCCTCGCCGACGGCAGCGTCCTCGCCGGGCCAACCGAGCGGGCTTGCGACCGCGACGACCTCGGGGGACTCGATGCCCTCCATGGTGTCTTCGAGCCGCGCCTGTTCCTCGGTCTTGAACAGCGGGTGGTTCTCGAACGGATCCTGAGACATGTACTGGTCGATCGGCATCTGGTTCTCGAGCTCTGAGTTGCGGTCGCGAAGCTCCAGATGCTCCTGGATGACCTGGGCGAACAACGACGGGGTCTCTACGGGCATGGGCTCTCCGTGGTCGGGGGCGGTACTGGGCGGGCCGATTGTAAGGGCACGGTGAAGTCTGACGAGGCTCGGGGCGGGAGGTTAGCGCACTTCACGGATGCTCGACGGGGGCCGGAGACCGTCCGACCCGGTTCTTTCCAAGCCTTTTCGCCTCGTAGAGGGCCGCGTCGGCGGCTGCAACGAGCTCGGCCGGGTGGCTTTCCCCCTGGGCTTCTGCGACCCCGAAGCTGACCGTGACCCTGACCGGGACTCCTTCCGGGGTCAGAAGCGTCCGGTCCTCGAGATAGTCGCGGACCCGCTGGGCGAGCTGGACGGCGCCGTCCGCATCGGTCCCGGGCAGGACGAGTAGGAACTCCTCGCCACCCCATCGGGCGGCGACGTCGACGTCGCGGACGGAACGCTCCAGCAGGTGCGCGAACTCGCGGAGCACGGTGTCTCCGACGCCGTGCCCGTGTGCGTCGTTCACCACCTTGAAGTCGTCGAGGTCTCCGATCACGACGGAGAGGGGCCCGCCGAAGCGCGACGCGCGCGAGAGCTCAGCCGCGAGCGCGTCTTCCGCCTGGCGGCGATTCGCGAGGCCGGTCAGCCCGTCCACCAGTGCTTGACGCTCGACGATGCGGTGCAGCTTCGCGTTGTCGAGCGCGATCACCGACTGGCCGACGAGTGACGCGGCCGTCAAGCGCGACTCCTCGTCGAAGTGCCGGCCGAAGAGGAAGAGCGTCCCGAACGTGCTCTTGCTCGCCCGCAGGGGGAGCTCGAGCTGATCGGCCCCGGTCCCGGGCGTGCCGACCTCGACGACCTCGCCGTCGACGCCGATCAGCATCCCGCCCGTCGCGCCGGTCGCCTCGACGGCGGTTTCGACGATCGCGCGCAGCAGCTGGTCGGTGTCGTGCGTCGCGGCGAGCGCATCGCCGAACCGAGAGACCGCCTCGCGGAGACGGTGCCGCTCGGACTCGAGCTCCTCCAGCCGGTACTGCAGCTGGTCGGCCATCTGGTTGAACGCGTTGCCGAGCCGCGCGAGCTCGTCGCGGCCGCGCACCGGGACTCGCTCGTCGTACTTGCCCCGCGCGATCGCGTTGGCGGCGTTCGCGATGCTCGACACCGTTCGCACGACGGAGCGTCCCTCGACGTAGGCGACGAGCGCGATCAGGAGGAGCGCTGCGAGCAACCCGAGGAGCAGCCGCTGCTGGATGCCCATCGCCGCCGCGTCGATCGCTTCCTGCGGAGCGATGACCCCGAGCGTGGGCTCGCCGGTGTGTCCAGGCGTCGCCGCGACGAGGACACGCTGACGCTTGCCGTCGATCGAGACGGTCGTCGGCCGGTCGGCGGGGACGTCGAGCGGAGCCTGGGTCCACCCCGCGCCGACGACGAGCCTGCCTCGATGCACGACGACGAACTGCTCGTTTTCGCCGAGACCAGACCGCTGCTTCGCCTTGCGGAGGAGTTCCTGGTCGAACGGCACCGACGCGATCACGTAGCCGAGCAAACCCTTCGGGCCGTCGACGCGCACGCGGCGCTCGGCCGCGAGCTGCGGGACGACGCCGACCTGGAAGTCGGCCGACTCGACCCTGACGTTGCGCCTGGAGCTGACCAGCTCCTGCGCCGCCCTCGCGTCGCCGCGCTCGAGGGCACGCTGCAGACGACGGTCGTTCGCGAGTGCCGAGGCCACGCGCTCGGCGCGGGCGAGATCCTCGCCGTACGCGGTGACGGCGGCGCGAAGCCCCGACTGGAGACGCGCGTCGACGCGGCGCACCTCACTCTGCTTCGCGACCGACGTGAAGCCCCAGAACGCCGCCGCCGCCGGAAGAAGCGAGAGCAGGCCGAAGTAGAGGACGAGCTTGAACTTGAAGCTGCGGCCGCTGAAACGGGTCAAGCCCGCACCTCGGGGTGCCGATACCTCATCCGGGTGATTTCGGCTGGAGGGACAGCGA
>JBDTVA010000296.1:0-2803 GCA_040007455.1 Actinomycetota bacterium
GTCAGGACGGACGGGCGAGGAGCGGCGCGTCGTCTCTGTGATCTTCGTCGATCTCGTCGGCTTCACGACCGATGCCGAACGCCTCGACCCGGAGGACGTGCGAGCCCTCCTCAATCCTTACTACGAGCGGGTTCGGGAGGAGATCGAACACTGCGGCGGCTCGGTCGAGAAATTCGTTGGCGATGCGGTGATGGGCGTGTTCGGGGCACCCGTCGCCCACGGCGACGATCCCGAGCGGGCGGTACGCGCGGCGCTCGCCGTCCGTGAGTGGGCTGACGGGCAGGACGGTCTCGACGTACGCGTCGCGGTCAATACCGGCGAGGCGATAGTGACGCTCGATGCCCGCCCCAGCTACGGGGAGGCGATGGTCGCAGGGGACGTCGTCAACACCGCCGCGCGCCTCCAGAGCGCGGCGCCCATCGGATCGGTGATCGTGGGCGAGGAGACGCATGCAGCCACCCGCACCGTCATCGACTACCGGCCGGCGGCACCGGTGATCGCCAAGGGAAAATCGAGGCCGGTACGAGTCTGGCTCGCGGTCGGAGCGCTCTCCGACGCGGGCGAGCGCCCGCTCACGCGCGCTCCGATGGTTGGCCGCGAGCGAGAGCTCGAGGTTCTGTCCGGAATCTGGGAGCGTGCATCGACTGAACACCGCCCGTACCTCGTCACCGTGTTTGGCCCTGCGGGGATCGGCAAGTCGCGCCTCGCGCTCGAATTCGCCAAATTGGTCGCGTCGCGCGGTGGGCGCGTGCTGCGCGGCCGCTCGACCCCGTACGGCGCGAGCAGCCCGTACAGCGCTTTTGCGCAGCACATCAAGCAGGTTGCAGGCGTTTTCGACAGCGACCAGCTGCCCGATGCGCAGGCGAAGCTACGCTGGGCGGCCGAGGAACTCGTCGCGCAGGGCGAGGCCGAGCAGCATGCCGCGAACCTCGCGATGCTCATCGGGCTCGACGGCGGGCGGGACGTGCCCGACCGTGAGACGCTCTTCTTCTCTGCGCGCGTGCTCGTCGAGACGCTCGCCGCCCGCGCGCCGACGTTGCTCCTGTTCGAGGACATCCACTGGGCCGACGGCAGCCTGCTCGCGTTGCTCGAGACGCTCGCCGCCCGCACGCGCGAAGTTCCCCTCCTACTGCTCGCCTTGGCGCGGCCGGAATTGCTCTCGGAGCGGCCGGGTTGGGGCGGCGGCCTCCCCGCCTATACCGCGCTGCCGCTCGACCGGCTGTCGGACGAGGCCGCCCACGAGCTTGCGGAACGGCTGCTGGCGCGAGTTGACGATCAGGCAGGACGCGCGGCCGCCGTCGCCGAGACCGCGGAGGGAAACCCACTCTTCATCGAGGAGCTCGCTGCAACGCTCGCCGAGCGCGGAAGTACAGAGTCGGCGCAATTGCCGACAAGCATTCGCGCGATCGTCGCAGCGCGCCTCGACTCGCTGCCGCCGACGGAGCGGGCGATCCTCTTCGACGCCGCCGTCGTCGGCAGAGTCTTCTGGCGCGGCGCTCTGGCGCGGATGGCGTCACGTGACGATCTCTCGGCATGCCTGGGTTCCCTCGAAGAGCGCGATTTCGTCCGGCGGGAGGCCGTCTCGCGGATCCAGGGCGACCAGCAGTTCGCCTTCAAGCACGGCTTGATCCGCGACGTCGCCTACCAGACGCTCCCGCGCGCCGCGCGCCGCGAGCGGCACGCGATCGTCGCTAGCTTCCTCGAGGAGACGACCGGCGAGGTCGGGCAGTCTCACGAGGCGTTTGCACACCACAGGCGCGAGGCCGGCGATCACGACCGTGCGGTCCAGCACCTCATCGCCGCCGGCGACCAAGCAGGCCGCGGCTGGGCGAAGGAGCGAGCCGTCGCGCTCTACCGCCAGGCGCTCGAGCTCGTACCCGAGAACGATGATCTGCGTCGCGACATCGGGAGCAGGCTAGCCGTTGCCCTGCAGGCGCTGTACCACGTCCCCGATGCCGAGAGCCTGCGGCAGGCAGTCGAACCGGCTAAGCCGGGCTCAGCGGAAAGTCGTCCGGGGTGACGTCGCCCACGATCTCGTAGATCGCGTTTACGTTGTGGTCGCCCAGCCGGTTAGCGTGGTCACGCACGACTTCCTCGCTCGGGGCGGCGTACACGCAGAACGATTTCGGCGTCCCGTCACGGTCGAGGACGACATGGCTGTGCTCCCAGACGATCTGTGGGAAGTGATCCCTCCCGAGCTGCTTGGAGCGCGTCGCGACTGCTGGTACTTCCGACTCATCGACTGTGTACGTGCGCTCGATCACATACCTTGGCATGCCCCGATGATCCCCAAGGGATCGCCCCAGGTCAAGTTTCAGCGTGCCCTCGGGAGCTCAACCACGCTGCTGCAGCGAGCACCGTCGTCGCCAGTGAGAGAAGGATCAGGACCGTCGACACCACGGCGCCGGGAATCAGTTGCCACCGTGCTACAGCCAGTGCCAGCGCACGTGAGCCTCGAACCGAGAGCTGCGGAAGGTGGAGCTAGCAGAGCTTGAGCCGGAGCAAGACTTCATCGTCGAACACGATCTCACCGGTGCTCTCGAAGCCGTAGCGTTCGTAAAACGTGGTTGGGCTGCCGTCGCCCTGACCGGCGCTCGTGCTCAGCACCTCCACTCCGGCTCGACCGCGGAAGTATTCGACGATCAGGTCGAGCGTTGCGGTGCCGAAGCCTTGCCGCTGGTAGCGCTCGTCGATAAGCAGCTTCCAGAGAAAGTGCGGTATGTAATCCGGGCCACCGACCTCGTCGCTGATCATCACGAACCCGACCGGCGTCTCTTCCGCATATACCGCCCAGTACAAGGCG
>JBDTVA010000297.1:0-2787 GCA_040007455.1 Actinomycetota bacterium
CGATCTGGGCTCCTTTCGGGTCCAAAGACGAGTGTCTCGGATCCTAGATGGCCGGTCGGCCGGCGTCAACCGGCCCCGACGCTACGAGGACGGGCGGGTCCGGTTGGAGCCGTTCGCACGCCTTCCGCGGAGTGCACGCGCCGAGCTCGAGGACGAGGCTGAGCGGCTCGCCGCGTTCCACGAGTGAGTGCGGAGCCGGAGCAGCGCGAGCGCAGCGAGGGCAGCCGTGACGGCGTCGCTCGCGAGGCACCAGTCGCACACCGCGCCGATCACCGCGAGCTGGACGACGAGCAGATACGCGCTGAACGCGAGCGCTGCGAGAGCGACGACGGCGTTCACGAGCCTGGACGTCTCGCCCGGCGCGATTGCCGTTCCGAGGAGCACGAGGTAGACGCCGAGACCGAGCGCCGCGACCGGCACGCCGAAGATCTCCGAGTACCGAGAGCTCTGGACGGCCTCGCACCCGCCCGTCGAGCAGAGCAACCCCGATCCGGACGCTCGCACGTAGAGGAGGTACGCGGTGATCGCGGTGCCTGCGATCGCGAGCGCGGCCGAGGCGATCCGGATCGTGCGTTCGGTCATCCCCGCAGGAGCGCGTCGATCGCGGGCCGCATGCCTTCCGGCCCGAGCGAGGTGAGCTTCAGCCGTTCCAGCTTCCCGCCCGTCCGCCCGAGCTGGAACGTGGGCGTGCCCTGCACGCCGGCCGCGTTCGCCGCGGCTGCGGCGCGCCGGAGCTCGGCGCTCACCCACGACTCGTCGCGCTGCCCGCGAAGCTGGTCCGCGTCCAGGCCGGCCTCCGCTGCGACCTCGTCGATCAGCTTGTCGGTCACCCAGCCGCTGTTCTCCCCGCCCTGGTGGCGGTAGAAGCCCTCGACGACGTCCCAGAGCTTGTTCTCCCGGCTCGCCGCAAGCGCGGTCCGGAGTGCGGTGTCGGAGTCCGGGCCGAGGAAGGCGAGACCGTGGAAGACGATCCGCAGCTTGCCGGTCCGAACGTAGTCCCTGACGAGCACGGGAAACGTGCGCACCGCCCACTCGGCGCAGTACGGGCACTGGAGGTCGGCGTACTCGACGAGCGTCACGGGTGCGTCCGGCGAGCCGAGCGAAAGACCGCGCTGCGGAATGCCCGCGAGCGAGCCCTTCGCGGCCTCGGTGACGGGCTCGGAGTCGCGGGCACCGAGCTGGCTGGCACCGACGAGCACCGCGGCGAGCGCGGTTGCGGCGGCGAGGACCGCGATGAGACGTTGCCGCGTCATCAGTGGCTCATCGTGCCGGCGGGTTCCCGACCTTGAGCAGGCCGACCTGGCCCAGGTCGACGTGCGCAAAGGCGTGGCTGACGAACGGGTACAGACCCGGCTCGTCGATCTTCACGTCGAAGACCGCGCCGCCGCCGGCGGGAACGCCGACCGTCTGCACGTTGCGCTGGTACTGCGTCATGTCCCCGTTCACCCACGCGCGGTCCAAGAGCGTGCCGACGACGTGGAAGTTCGTGTCGAGCGTCGGGCCCGCCGCAACGACCCAGAAGCGCACGGTGTCGCCCGGGTCAGCGGTCAACGGATGGGTGACGTACTGGTTCGCGTAGCCGTTGAACGTCGTCCAGTCGGGTGCCGTCGCCCGTGCCTTCGCCATGTCGAGGCTCGCGGGCTCCTCGATCCCGGCGCCGTTCAAGTACCACTCGCTCGCGACGAGCACGTACTCGCGGTCGGCCTTCGGCAAAGGCCTGGCTGGGCTGACCACGATCGCGCCGTACATGCCGTTCGCGATGTGTGCCAGAACGGGCTTCGTGCCGCAGTGGTACATGAAGACACCGGGGTCGTTCGCCTTGAAGCGGAAGGTGAACGACTCACCCGGAGCGACGTCCTTGAACGCCACGTTCGGCGCGATGCGCGCCGCATGGAAGTCGATCGAGTGCGGGATGGCGCCGCCGTTGGTCAGGGTCATCTCGACCGTCTGCCCCTCGCGCACGTGCACGACCGGCCCGGGCGCTCCGTGGCCGTCGAACGCCCACGTGTTGTAGATCACGCCGGGAGCGATCTCCACGGCCATGTCCTTCAGCGTCATGTGGACCCGCACAAGCTCGCCGGACCGAAGCGGCGGAAGGGTCGCGTCGTACGCCTTGTGCGCCTTCGCCAGCTCGTCGGCGTTCTCAGGGACCTCGCCGACGAAACTCGCGAGCGGGAGCGCGACGTTGTGGTCCTGGACGGCCACCGGTGTAGCTTCCGCCGGCCCGTTGCTCTCGTCCCGCGAAGCGGCCATCGAGTCCAGCGAGAAGGCAACGGCCCCGATCGCCGCGAAAACGGCGACGAGGACGAGCGCGAGCATTCCCTTGATTGCCATGTGTGTGCGACTCCTTTCGATTACGTGCCTTCCATCGTCGGGGCGTGCGGCCACAGGCCGAATCCGCCGGAAGCCGCAGCGCAGCTGCGGGAACCCCGCATTCCGCGTCGCGTGCCGCGTCGGCTTAGAACACGCCCGCCGCCCGGCAGGACTCGCCCACACGTGTTGCGGTCGCGATCTCACGGTTCATGAACCGCCTCCTCTGTCGCGCGCAGGGTCCCCCGCGAGCGGCTGACAAGACATCGGGGCCCTCGCTGGTCGACTTGCGGGAATCCCGCAGCAACCGTGCGGCGCCCTGCCGATGGCGTGGTACCGCTCGCCGCCGACACTGAACCCTGTCAATACAGAGAATCGCGAGAAAACAAAGGAGTCGCCATGACCCGCAAGTTCTTCGAATACGGTGGATGGATCGCTGGTGCCGTGCTGATCGTCTTCGGCATCGTCGCGATCATG
>JBDTVA010000298.1:0-2785 GCA_040007455.1 Actinomycetota bacterium
CCGTCGCAGACGACAAGCCGCGCCACCTCCCAGGTCTCGCCCGTCGAGTCACAGCTCGACGTCGCGGGCGATCCGCCCATGCGCGCGGTGCCCATCAGGTGCGCGGAGGCGTAGAGCACACGGTTCGGCTCCCAGCCGCGCGCATCCGCCTCGACGAGGAAGCGGCCGACGCCTGTGCCGAGACCGGGCTCCCAGACGACGGGGGTCGCGTGTGTCGAGACGACGCGCACCGCTCCCGCCGCCTCGAGAATTCGAGCCGCTCCGACGAACCCCGCACGAAGGTGACGGAGGTCGTAGCGAGAGAGCCGGTACCGAACGACCGGCCGGCCGTCGCGCCGCACCACCACCTCGCCGGCGTCGCGGTCTCGGAGCAACGGGAAGATGGGCACGAGCCGGCGGTAGCGGAGCGCGAGGTCGAGGCTCTCGCGCGCGCTCGCCCATGGAAGCGCGGCCGCGAAGAGACCGGGATGGACAGGCGGCGTCTCGTAGCGGACGCCGTAACCGCCGTCGAGCCGGGCGTGCTCGTCGGAGTAGCGCGCCTGGAGCGACCCCTCCCACGGCGTCGTGTCGTCGTCGAACTCGCCTGCCACGAGCGTGACCGGGTGCAGATGCAGGTTTCGGCCGATGCTGCCGTTCTGCAGCCCCGAGCGCCGGAGCAGCGCCGGCGTGTGGATCGCGCCGCAGGCGACGACGACGGCGCGCGAGCGGACGGTGACCCGTGACCCGCCTGCGCCGGCTTCCACCCCGACGGCCGCTCCCCGTTCGACGAGGACGCGCTCCGCGCGCGTGCCGACGAGTAAGCGCGCTCCGCGCGCCGCAGCGTCGCTCAGCCAGGTCTCGACGGTCGTCTGCTTCGCGCCGAGCGCGCACCCGAACCCGCAGTAGCCGCACACGCGTCCCTGGTCGCACCCGCGTGTGTTCCGCGGCTGCGCCGCGACGTGCCAACCGAGCTCGCGTAGACCGCGCTCGAGCGCCCGGTCGCGCAGCGACGGCTCGCGCTCCTCGGTGTTCACGTCCATCCGCTGGGTGACCGCGGCGAGGCTGTCGTCGAACTCCTGCTCGGTGAACGCCGGAACACCGTGCGCCGCCCACTCGGCACGCACGTCGTCCGGCGTCGGAAGCGCCGTCGTCCAGTTCACCCAAGTCCCGCCTCCCAGGCATGCGCCGGCGAGGATGTCGACCGATTGGTCGGCGGTCGCCGTCGTCGCGCCGTCGAGGTAGAGCGCGTTCAGCGCGTCGAGCTCTTCGGCGTACACCGCCGGGCTTCCACCGGCCTCGAGCACGACGACGTCGAGGCCCGCCGACGCCAGCACGCCCGCCGCCGTCCCGCCGCCGGCGCCCGAGCCGACGACGACGACATCGCACGAGATCTCGCAGTCCCCGTCCGGACGCTCCCCCGTCAGGGGCGGGACCACCGCCGTCAGCCCCAGGGGCCCCGGATACCCCATCGCCTCGCGCGGAGCGGCCGGGAGGCCGAAGTAGTGCGAGAGCGTTCCTTTGCGGAGGACCTTGAACGCCGTCCGCCGCTGTTCGATCCGGCTGTCGCGCCACGACCGCAGCACACCCTCTCGTTCTTCCTGCGCACGCGAGGAGAACCGCGCGCCGAGGGTGTTCCAGACCGAGAGCAGGCGCAGCAACGGTGTCCGGTCGGCGGCCGCCGCGTGGCGCTCCAGCGCCGCGAGGAACTCATCCGGCACGCCGATCTCGGTCGCCGCCGGCAGGTCGTCCAGCCCCGGTGCAAAGGTGTCGCAGATCGCGTCGAGGGCGGCGCGCTGGCGGCGCGAGAGCAGCATCGACCCCTACGCTAACCGCCCATGGCGCGAGTCGAGCTGGAACTGGTCGGCGCCGGCGGCGAGCCCGTCGACTTCTGGCGCACCGTCAACTCGCACGGCCTGAACGACCTCGTCCCGAACCGGATCGACTCCGTCGAGCGCACGCTCGAGCTCACGCTCTACCCCGGCCCGCAGACGGTGCTCGTCCGCAAGGCGGGGCCGACGAGCGTGGTCGTCGAGGGCCGCGCGCCCCGGCGCGTCTCGGGCACGGTGCGCCACGTCCTGCGGCTGGACGAGGACCTCTCGCCGCTCTACGCAAAGCTGGCGGAGGACTCGGCGCTGTCGTGGGCGTCGCAGGGGGCGGGCCGCTGGATGCGGAGCCAGTCGGTCTTCGAGGACGTCGTGAAGACGATCTGCACGACGAACTGCGCGTGGTCGGGGACGGTGCGGATGGTCGGCACGCTCGCCGAGCGGCTCGGCGAGGAGTCCGACCGCGGGCGACGCGCGTTTCCGACGCCCGAGCGAATGGCAACGAAGCCGGAACGCTGGTACCGCGACGTCGCGCGCGCCGGCTACCGCGCCGCCTACCTCCGCTCAGTTGCGCGCTCTGTCTCTTCCGGCGAGCTCGACCTCGAGGCGCTCGCCACCGACCGTGAGCTCGACGACGATGAGGTTGCCGCGCGGCTGCTGGAGCTGCCGGGCGTCGGCCCGTATGCCGCAGCGCACATCATGATGCTGATCGGCCGCTACTCCCGGCTCGTGCTCGACTCGTGGACGCGACCCACGTACGCGCGCCTGAACGGCCGCAAGGCAGCGGACGCGACGATCGAGCGGCGCTTCCGGAGCTACGGCCCCTACGCCGGCCTCGCGTTCTGGCTGTATCTCACGAAGGACTGGGTCGAGGACTAACCTCCGCCGCGGAGCGGCATGGGCCCGGTGGCCCAGTTGGTCTTCAAAACCAGTGCGGTCGTGCAACCCACGGCTCGGTCGGTTCGACTCCGGCGCCGCTCCGT
>JBDTVA010000299.1:0-2779 GCA_040007455.1 Actinomycetota bacterium
CCGGTGCTCTGGAAGAAGGTCACGCAGGGACTCTCGGCGGGACGCGTGCAGTCGGTCGCGACCCGGCTGATCGTCGAGCGCGAGCGCGAGCGGATCGCGTTCGTCGAGGTCTCGTACTGGGACCTCGAAGGGATCTTTGATCCTGGCTCGTTCGACGCGCGCCTCGTCGCGCTCGACGGCAGGCGCGTCGCCCGCGGCTCCGACTTCGGGGCCGACGGAAAGGCGAAGAGCAAGGACCTCGCGCACCTGGACGAAGAGTCAGCGCGCGGTCTGCTCGAGCGGCTGCAGGACGCGACGTTCACGGTTCGCAGCAAGGACGAGAAGCCCTACACGCGCAAGCCGACCGCACCGTTCCGCACCGCGACGCTGCAGCAGGAGGCGAGCCGCAAGTTGCGCTACACGTCGCAGACGACGATGCGCGTCGCGCAGCGCTTGTACGAGAACGGCTACATCACCTACATGCGCACCGACTCGACGTCGCTGTCGCAGGCGGCCGTCGCAGCCGCGCGCAAACAAGTGACCGAGCTCTACGGCGCCGACTACCTGCCGCCGAAGCCGCGGACCTGGGACCGCAAGGTGAAGAACGCGCAGGAGGCCCACGAGGCGATTCGTCCCGCCGGTGACTTCTTCCGCACGCCGAACGAGGTGCGCGGCGAGCTGAACCGCGACGAGCTCGCGCTCTACGAGCTGATCTGGAAGCGCACGATCTCGTCCCAGATGGCCGATGCGCGCGGCGAGACCGTGTCGCTGCGCCTCGCCGCGAAGAGCACCTCCGGCGAGGACGTCGAGTTCGGCGCCTCGGGCACCGTGATCACGTTCCCCGGCTTCCTCGCCGCGTACGAGGTCGGCAAGGACGAGGACGGCGACGAAGATCAGCGCCCATTGCCGAACCTCGAGGAAGGCCAGGCGGTCGAGACGAAGGAGCTGACCGCGCAGGGCCACTCGACGTCGCCGCCGCCGCGCTACACCGAAGCGACGCTCGTGCGCGCGCTCGAGGAGCGCGGCATCGGCCGGCCGTCGACGTACGCGGCGATCATCGGCACGGTGATGGACCGCGGCTACGCGTTCAAGCGCGGCACCGCGCTCGTCCCGACCTTTCTCGCGTTCTCGGTCACCGAGCTGCTCGAGAAGCACTTCAGCCGCCTCGTCGACTACGAGTTCACCGCGCGCATGGAGGACGACCTCGACCGGATCGCCGCGGGCGACGAGGGCCGCGTCGAGTGGCTGCGCCGGTTCTATTTCGGCGACGGCGAGCCGGACGAGGCCGGGCTGAAGGCCCTCGTCGGAGCGCTCAGCGAGATCGACGCCCGTGCGGTTAACACGTTCCCGATCCCCGGCGCCGACGACATCGTGCTGCGCGTCGGGCGTTACGGGCCGTACGTCGAGCGCGGGGAGGAGCGTGCAAGCGTGCCGCCCGACGTTGCGCCGGACGAGCTCACGCTCGAGAAGGCGACGGAGCTGCTCGCGCAACCGTCCGGCGACCGCGAGCTGGGCGCCCATCCGGAGACGAGCCGCCAGCTCACCGCGCGCACCGGACGCTTCGGGCCGTACGTGACGGAGGTGCTCCCCGAGGACGACAAGGGAAAGCCGAAGACCGCCTCGCTCTTCAAGTCGATGTCACTCGACACGGTGACGCTCGAGGACGCGGTGAAGCTGCTGTCGCTCCCGCGGACGCTCGGGCCCGATCCCGCGGACGGCGAGGACGTCGTCGCGCTGAACGGCCGCTTCGGCCCTTACATCAAGAAGGGCACGGAGACCCGGTCGCTCGAGTCCGAGGAGCAGCTGTTCACGATCACGCTGGAGCAGGCCCTGGAGCTCCTCGCGAAGCCAAAGGAGCGCCGTCGCCGTAGTGCCGCGGCCGGGCCGCTTCGCGAGCTCGGAGTCGATCCGGTCACCGAGAAGAAGATCGTCGTCCGCAAGGGCCGCTTCGGTCCCTACGTGACGGACGGCGAGACGAACGCCAGCCTCCGCGCCGGCGACGAGGTCGAGTCGCTGACCCACGAGCGGGCGATCGAGCTCCTCGCCGATCGCCGCGCGCGCGGCCCGGCGAAGCCCGGCCGGAAACGCACCCGCGCCTAAGCCGCCGGAAACTTTCGGGGACCCCCGGCGTCTCTAGTGGGGAGGAACGTTTCCGCGTACCCGGAATGGCTCGGATGCGGGATTCGTTCTTCTTGCGAGAAGAACATTGTTGGAATTCGGTTGTGATTTATCCACGCCTCTAGCACCAACGGGAGATACCTCCTAGAGTGCGATCGGGGCCGCTGCCAAGGCACGCCCGCACACGAGTGTGAAAGGGAGTTAACGGTAACTTGACGCAGAATCAGCTGCAAGAACTTCTTGAATCTGATCCCGTCCGGGCGCTCGTTGAGGCGTCCGAGGAACAGGGTTTCATCGAGGCGACCACGCTGGAGACGTTCGGGCAGGAGCACGAGCTGAACGAGGCCGACCTCGAGCAGCTTCGGCACGAGCTCGTTTCGATCGGCTTCGAGATCAAGGTCGAGGTCGACGAGAAGGACGAAAAGCCGGCCAAGCGCGAGAGCCTGAACCTCTCGCACGCGCCGCTGTCGGGCTCCGCGGACAGCCTCCAGCTGTTCCTCGCCGACGTTGGCAAGCACAAGCTTCTGACCGCCGCGGACGAGGTCACCCTCGCCAAGCGGATCGAGCGCGGGGACCCCATTGCGAAGCGTCACATGATCGAGTCGAACCTTCGGCTGGTCGTGTCGATCGCCAAGGGCTACCGCGGCCTCGGCGTGCCGTTCCTCGACCTGATCCAGGAGGG
>JBDTVA010000300.1:0-2779 GCA_040007455.1 Actinomycetota bacterium
AGCGCGATCGCGTTCGGCAGCTCGTCGCGGCCGACCATCTGGAACGTGAGCGCCTGACGGCCAGGCGCGTCGAGCACGAGCGCGCTCCCGCCGAGGAACGCCAGGACGTAGACGATCGGGATGTTCTCCCAGCCGGAGAACGCGAGCACGGTGAGAGCGGCCGAGACGACCATCTGCGCCGCCTGCGTCGCCATCACGAGCTTGCGGTTGTCGAGGCGGTCGGCGATCACGCCGGCGTAGAGGCCGAAGAGCATGAAGGGCAGGAAGCGGGCGAACGCGAGCCCGCCGACGGCGAGCGGAGACCCGGTCAGCTCGACGACGAACCAGGCGAGCGCGATGTTCTGCATCCACGTGCCCGCGAGCGAGATGACCTGGCCCGCAAAGAAGAGCCGGTAGTTCCGGTGGATGCGGAGGGATTTGAAGATCCGCGCGGTCACGGCAGGAGCGTCTCGAGCGGCTCGATCGCGGCCTCGACTGCGGCGAGCTCCTGCGCCGAAAGCCCCTTCAACCGCTCTGCGAGCCAGATCGTCCGGCGCGAGCGAACCGAGCGGAGCACCTGGTGCCCCGTCTCGGTCACGTAGAGCCCGACGCGGCGCTTGTCACCCTCGAGCTGCTGGCGCTCGACGAGCTCCTGCTGCCCGAGCCGGGTGATCGCCTTCGAGATCGCCGCGGGGGAGATGCGCTCTGCCTTCGCGAGCTCGCGGACGCCGATTCCCGGCGCGTACTTGATCGCGACGAGGAGCGAGACCTGGCCGCCGGTGACGCCGAGCGAGTGGATCTCTCGGCGAAGCTCCCTGGTCAGCCTGAGCAGCGCCGGCCTGAGCCGGTTGGCCACTTCGACTTCGTTAACCAGGGAAACGTTCACCTGGTTAACGATAGCGGATTCGGTTTACTCCTCGCGCCGGGGCGCGAGCTCGATGCTGACCACGGCTTCCGGCCGGATCAGCCGGTTGCCGAACTTCGCCCAGACGCCCGGCTCGGGCCGGTTCAGGGCACGAATGATCTCGACGGCGCGCTGCTCCGCGGTCACGCCGGAGTCGAAACGACCGGCCCAGATCCGCTCGCCGCTGCTCAGGTGGACGAACACGGCGACGGACTCGTCCTGGGGGGCGCCCGCCGGGACAGTCGCGTGCGCGGCCTGGACAGGCTGCTGGGGTGCCGCCACCTGTTGTGCCGCGGGGGGCTCGGGTTGCGGGACCGGCGCGACCTGAGCGACCGGAGCTACGGGCGCGGCGACGGGCACCGGTGCCTGAGCCGGGACCGCCGCGAAGGGACGGGCGACCGGAGGGCTCAGGGGCGGTTCGGTGAAGGCGACCGAAGCCGTTTGGGGCTGGTACGCCACACCGGCCGTGCGAATACCGTTCACTGGAAGAGTCCTTTCGCCGCAGATTTTCGTGTTGCTGGGCATCGCTCGCCCGTACGGACAGCATCGCCATTTCTGCGTACCCCCGAATCCCCCGGAGGGGGGAAGCACGCGCCGAGCGGCGCGTCCCTCTCGTTAGGTTCAGCGTTCTTCGCGCGGAGACACTTCGACGCTGACGACAGCGTCGGGGCGCACGAGTTGGTCGCCGAAGCGGGGCCAGACGCCGGGCTCGGGACGGACGAGCGACTCGGTCAGGTTCCGCGCGTGCCGCTCGGCGTCTTCGAGGCTGTCGAAGCGGCCCGCCCAGATGCGTGCGCCGTCCTCGAGGTTGAGGAAGACGCCGACCGACGTGTCGACTGCGACCGGCGCACGCGGAGCCGGTGCTTCGACGACGGGAGCCGGTGCCGCGGGCGCCTGCACGACCGGCGCGGGCGCGGGTGGCGGAGGTGCCTGCACGACCGGCGCGGGCGGCGCAGGTGCTTCGACGAAGACCGGGGGCGGTGCGGCGGGCGCTTGCGCGACCGGTGCGGGTGGAACAGGAGCAGGTGCTTCGACGACGGGGGCGGGTGCGGCTGGTGCCTGCGCGACCGGCGCGGGTGCGCCCGCCGCGTAGCTCTTCGCGGCGCGAAGCGCGTCGAGCTGATCGGACGTCAGCCAGCCACGCGAAAGTGCGATGTCCTCGACCGCGCGGCCCGTCGCGACGTTCTCGCGGAGCGCATCGGCGAGCTGGTCGAGCGTGATGTGTCCCGCACGAACGAGCAGGGCCTGGAGCGGCAGGGTCGCGATCTCCTCCTGCGAGAGCTCGCGCCGGTTTGCCGCGCCCCCGGCCTCGGGGGCCGGAGCAGCAGGGGTGACGGGGGGCTCAACGGGAAACGTGCTCATGGGACCGCCTGGGCGTTATCGGTCTTTCGTGGTCCGCTGCGTTCACCCTTTCGAGGGACTGAACGCGCGCGGAAACCGCCGATTCGTCAGGTGATGTCCTCCGAGCCCACTCCCTGGCTTCCCCTCGGCGAGTTGCTGGTCGAGCGGCGGTTGCTGAGCCGGCGTCAGCTCGAGCTGGCTCTCCAGGAGCACCAGCGCACCGGTCGCCGCCTCGGCGAGGTGCTCGTCTCGTACGGGTTCGTCTCCGAGCAGGCACTCGCCTCGACGCTGCTCGAGCAGGTCGGGCTGATGGACGCAAAGCCGGTTGAGGTTGAGGCGCCGCCGGAGCCGCTGCTTCGCGCTGCCGGTCACCTCGCGGAGGCCGAGCATGACGGCGCTGTCGTCCTGCGGGTCGAAGACATGCGGCTGCAGCCCGGGCCCGGCCACACCGCCTCGGCGCTCGAGGAGAAGGTCGTCGAGTTCGAGCAGCGCAGCGACCAGATTCAGGCGAGCATCGCCGAGATCCGCGGCGTGCTCGGCGAGCTCCAGGCCTAG
>JBDTVA010000301.1:0-2762 GCA_040007455.1 Actinomycetota bacterium
AGACCGGCACGAGGAGCGGCAGC
Organism: Actinomycetota bacterium; assembly: GCA_040007455.1. Classification (GTDB taxonomy): domain Bacteria; phylum Actinomycetota; class Thermoleophilia; order Gaiellales; family Gaiellaceae; genus JACCTU01. The sequence continues at coordinate 24 of JBDTVA010000301.1, forward strand.
GAGACGGCGAGGAAGAAGTACGCGGGCCAGGCGGGCATCAAGAGCCGCCAGATGGTCGCGGTCTCCACGCTCACCGAGGGCGACGATCCCTTGACGACGAAGAACGCTGCGAGCCAGACGACGAAGAACGCGGCCTTCGGAATCGAGCGCCGCGCGACCGCGATCGCGCCGGCGACCGGGATGAACTCGAGCAGCCTCGCGCTCCAGAAGTACTCCCGAAAGCCGAGGAACTGATGGTTCAGCTGGTGGATGTCGAGCGGCGCGAACTCCCGAACCTGCTCCCACCACGTGAGCTCGGACGGATGCGGCGGCGGGGGCTCCGCCGCGGCGGCGAGCACGGTCGGATCGAGTGCGAGCACCGAGATCCCGGTCCCCCGGTACTTCCAGACGGCGAGCGTCAGCAGCGCAGGCGTCAGCGCGAGCGCGAACTCGAGACTCGCACGCCACCGACGCGCGAGTGCGAAGGCGGCGAGCGGCGCGAAGACGAAGAGGCCGTTCGCGGGCTTCAGCGCGATCGCGAGCCCCACGACGATCCCTGCCGCGATGACGTCTCCCCGTGCGCGGCCGTCGAGCGCGCGCAGGACGAAGACCGCGGCGACCATCAGCAGCACCATCGACGGAAAGTCGCCGAGCGCCGTGAAGCCCAGCGCCTGAGGCAGCGTCTGCTCGTTCCAACGCTCGTGGTAGCGCCCGACGAAGAGCGGCTGTGCCGCGAACGGGGCCACGATCCACGCCGCTGCCGCGAAGTAGCCGAGAAGCCGTCCCCCGACGCGTGCCGCGATCCAGTAGGCGCAGATGACGGCGAGCGGTGCGAGCACGAGCAGCTGCAGGAGGATGATCACCGGGAGCCCGTCGAGGAAGTCGGGCCCGGCGACGAAGGCGAGCGGCGCGAGCACGAACGGCCAGAGGTAGCCGACGAGCGTCTCGGGGACGCGGCCGTGAGCGAGCTCCCAGGCCGAGGTGTAGAACCACGTCTGGTCCCCGCCCTGGTAGAAGAGCCAGCCGTTGCGTTGAACCGTCAGCGCGAACACGGCGAGCACGATCCACTGCGCCACGACGAGCGGCGCGAGGACGACCCAGGGTTCGGAGCGCGCGAGCGTCCGGAGCCGCTCAGCGACCTGCATAGGCAGCGGCGTGCTCGCGGTACCACGCCACCGTGCGCGCCACCCCTTCGCTGAACGGCGTCTTTGCCTCGAACCCGAACAGCTCCTTCGCGCGCGTCGTGTCGAGCTTGCGCCGCGGCTGGCCGTTGGGCTTCGTCGTGTCCCAGACGATCTCGCCTTCATACCCCGTGGCCTCGCCGATCAGCTCGGCGAGGTGCTTGATCGAGACCTCCTCGCCCGTGCCGAGGTTGACGGGCTCGGGCTTGTCGTAGCGCAGCGCCGCCAACACGATCCCTTCGGCCGCGTCGTCGACGTAGAGGAACTCGCGCGTCGGTGAGCCGTCGCCCCAGAGCACCACCTCGTGTTCGCCGCGTGCCTGCGCGTCGCTCATCTTGCGGATCAGGTCGGGGATCACGTGCGCGTTCGTCGGGTGGAAGTTGTCGCGCGGGCCGTAGAGGTTGACCGGCAGCAGGAAGATCGCGTTCAGCCCGTACTGCTCGCGGTAGCCCTGCGCCCCGACGAGCAGCGTCTTCTTCGCGATGCCGTACGGCGCGTTCGTCTCCTCCGGATAGCCGTTCCAGAGGTCGTCCTCGCTGAACGGAACCGGCGCGAACTTCGGATACGCGCAGACCGTCCCGAGGACGAGCAGCTTGTCCACGCCGTGCAGCCGCGACTGCTCGATCACGTGCGCGCCCATCATCAGGTTCGAGTACCAGTAGCGCCCGGGGTTGTCGCGGTTCGCGCCGATGCCGCCGACCTCGGCGGCCAGATGCAAGACCAGTTCGGGCTTGGCGTCGGCGAAGAGGCGCTCGGTGTCCTCCCAGCGCGTCAGGTCGTACTGCCGGCGGCGGGCGACGATCGGGTCGATCCCCTCCGCCTGGAGACGCTCGACGACGTGCGTCCCGAGGAAGCCGCCGCCCCCGGTGACCAACGTCCGCACCCGTTACCCCGTCTTGACGGTGGGCGCGGTGTACGGGAGCCAGTCGACGCGCCCGAGCCAGCGCTCGCGGTTCTCGGCGTACCACTGGATCGTCTTGCGGACACCGTCCTCCCACGAGACCTGCGGCTCCCACCCGGTCTCGCGGTTCAGCTTCTCGTAGCCGACGCGGAGCGCCATCACGTCGGTCACGCCGGGGCGGAGGCGCTCCTGGTTCGTGACGATCTCGCGCGTGCCCCAGTGCCCGTCCTCCTCGCCGATGCGGAGGATCATCGCGGCCCAGTCCGCCATCGAGATGTTCGACCCCTGCCCGTAGACGTACACGTCGCCGGGGGTGCCCTTCGCCGCGACCATCAGGTGACCGCGCACGCCGTCGGTGCAGAAGCAGAAGTCGCGCAGCGGGTCGAGCGCGCCGAGCTCGATGTGCTCGCGCTCGAGTGCCTGCGTGATGATGGTGCCGGTCACGTAGCGCGGGTTCTGCCGCGGGCCGTAGTTGTTGAACATGCGCGTCACCACGCCGGGGACGCCGTACGCGTCGTGGTAGTTCATCGTCAGGAAGTCCGCGGCGACCTTGGCGGTCGCATAGATCGACTTCGGGTTGATCGGCGAGCGCTCGTGGAGGATCAGCGAGCCCGCGTCGTCGAAGTCGTGGTGGTGCGAGACCGACTCGCGCACGTTGCCGTACTCCTCCGACGTGCC
>JBDTVA010000302.1:0-2761 GCA_040007455.1 Actinomycetota bacterium
GGTCCGCCCTCAGCAGAGCAGGTCGGAGCAAGTCGATCGACACCCGTCGGTCGGCGACGAACGTTCACGCTGGAGGAGACCTCTATGACACGTTTCAGCTTCAAGCGCCGCCCGGACGCGAGGCGCTTCCGTTCCCGCGCCCCGACGGCGACGGTCCTGTTCGCGCTCGCGCTCGGGATACTGCTGACGCTCGCCTTCACGGGCACCGCCCTCAGTGCCGCCACAGCCGCGACAACGGTGCCACTCGGAAATGCCGCCAGCTTCGGCGCGCTCTCCGCTACTGCAATGACCAATGCCGGTGGACTCACCGTGGTGAACGGCAACATCGGCTCGTCGACCTCGGTCGACGCGGGCGTGACCAACGGAAGCGGAAGCACGTACCTGGCCGGTTCGTCTGAGCTGGCGAACGCCCAGGCCAGCCTCCTGATCGCCTACAACGCCGCCGTAGCGGCAGTGCCGGACAGACCAACGATCACCGGCAGCAACCTCGCCGGCCAGACGCTGCTCCCGGGTGTCTACAACTCAACCTCGAGCATCTTGATCAGCGGCCCCATCGCACTCACGCTCGACGGGAACGGCGACCCCGGCTCGGTCTTCATCTTCCAGGCGGGTAGCGACCTGACCGTGGATCCGACGTCGTCGGTCACCCTCACGAACGGCGCCCAGGCGTGCAACGTCTTCTGGCAGGTCGGGAGCTCCGCAGCCCTGAAGAACAGCGGCTCCACGTTCATCGGGACGATCCTCGCCCTGACCTCGATCACGCTGACCGACGGCATTACCGTCAACGGCAGGGTCTTGGCCCGCAACGGCGCCGTGACCTTCATTCACGACACCGTCAACACGCCGTCATGTGCCGGCGCAGCGGCAGCGCCCTCGGACGAAGGGGTGCGGGCTCCCGCCCGCGAGATCTACTGCACGCCGGCCGGCGTCGCGTACGACCTGGTCATCGGCCAGGACAAGCAGGCCCCCTACGCCGGCCTCGGGCTCGTCCCGGCCTACGTCGATCCCGTGACCGGCTCGAAGTCCTGCAACTTCCCCGCGGCGGCTCCGACTCCCACGCCGACGCCGACGCCAACTCCGACGCCGACTCCGACGCCCCCGACGACGACCGTCCCCGGCACCAAGAAACCGGTCGTTACTCCAAAACCGAAGCCGGCAATCCGTCAGTTCGGCCTTACCGGTTAAGCATGGATTCAGGGATCACGAGCGGGTGTCGCCGGCACCCGCTCGCCCTGCTCCTCACGCCCCTCGCGCTCGTCGCGCTGAACTGGCCGAGCGGAGTGACGGCGAGCAGCGCGGCCGCCGCCGTGAAGCCGCGCCAGGGTCTCGTCACGCTGCTCCGCACGCACGAGGCTCGCTCGGAGCCCGCCACGCGGTCGGCGTCGCTCGGTCTGGTGCCGGCGAAGACGTGGATCACGGGAGCGCGGACGACGCTTCCCGTCCTCGCACGGCACGGGCAATGGCTGCAGGTCATGCTTCCCGGGCGCCCGAACGGACGCACGGGCTGGATCAAACGAGCGGCGACGGTTGCCTCGACGACGAACTGGCACATCGTCGTCAAGACCTCCAGCCGACGCGTGATCGTCTACCGGAACGGCCGCCCGGTGCGATCCGACAAGGCGGTCGTCGGCAAACCGTCCACGCCGACCCCGCACGGAACGTTCTTCGTCGAAGAGGCGATCCAGCTGCGACCCGGCGACGTCGGCGCACCATTCGCGCTGGCATTGAGCGCCCGCTCGAACGTGTTGCAGGAGTTCAACGGCGGCCCGGGCCAGATCGGACTCCACGGGCTGTCCAACATCGGCGGGGTCCTCGGCACCGCCGTCTCACACGGCTGCGTGCGCCTCGCCAACGCCACGATGCGCTGGCTGGTGCTCCGCATCGGCCCCGGCGTTCCGGTCACGATCGCGAGCTGAACCAGCCAGAGCTTCCCGTCTGCTTGCAGCCGGTTTCGGCCCTCTACGATTGCGGATGTGCACGGCAACGCCGAAGCGACGACCAGTCGCCCGTCGCTCTCGGCTGTCATCCCGGCGACCGACCACCCGCAGACGCTCTCGCGGTGTCTCGAGGCCGTTCGCGCCGCGACGAACCCGCCCGAGGACGTCGTCGTCGTGGACGAGTGCGAGCTCCCGGGGCCCGCCGCCGCTCGAAACGAGGGTGCGCGCCGCGCGAGCGGTGACGTCCTCGTTTTCGTCGACGCCGACGTGTTGCCGCACGCCGATGCGTTCGAGCGGATCCGGACTGCGTTCGAGGGCTCCCCGGAGCTGGTCGCCCTCTTCGGCTCGTACGACGACGCGCCCGAGGCAACGGGAACCGTCTCGAGCTTTCGCAACCTCCTGCACCATCACGTGCACCAGCAAGCCGCTGGGCGTGCAACGACGTTCTGGGCGGGGCTCGGCGCCGTTCGCCGCGACGCGTTCTTCGGCGTCGGGGGCTTCGATTCCGAGCGTTACCGAACGGCGTCGGTCGAGGACATCGAGCTCGGAGTCCGTCTCGCTGCCGTCGGAGAGATCCGGCTCGATCCGCGCCTGCTCGGTACTCACCTGAAGCGCTGGACGCTACGAAGCATGATCCTGACCGACTTCTCTCGGCGAGGCGTTCCGTGGACTTCCCTGCTGTTGCGCGAACGAGCAGACACCCAGACCCTCAACCTCGGATGGCGGCACCGCCTGAGCGCGCTCGCCTGCCTGGTCTTCGCAGCGGCGGTGCCGACGCGGCGCGTCGGGGTTGCGTTCTGGTCAGCCGCCGGATTCGTCGCGCT
>JBDTVA010000303.1:0-2755 GCA_040007455.1 Actinomycetota bacterium
GCCCGGCGTAACGACAGCTCGGGATGGCGCTCGGCGGCGCCGCTCCAGATCTCGTTCGCCGCTTCTTCGCTGAGGAGGTTGAGCGCGATCGCGTTGATCGTCGCCACGGACGCCGACTCCAGCAACCGGCCGACCGACTCGGCCGGTGCGCCCGAGCGCTCGAGCACCCGCGCGAGCTCCTCGAGCCGCGCGATCAGGATCCGCTCAGTGCGCTCCGTCCGTGCGCGCCGGGTCATGCGGGTCCGATTCTGTCCGGTCTCGGACTCTCCTTCCATGCCTCTTGACCGTAGCCCCGACCCCGGACGCTAGGAGGGTTTGACGGAGCGGGCCTCGTCAAACCCTCCTAGTACCGGTAGAAGCCTTCGCCGCTCTTGCGGCCGAGCTTCCCCTCCGCCTGCATCGCGACGAGCCGTTCCGGCGGGTCCATCCGCGGCTCGCCGAGCTTGTCGTGCAGCGCTTCGGAGGCGTGGACGTGGATGTCGATCCCGATCAGGTCAATGAGTGCGCACGGCCCCATCGGCCAACCGGCGCCGTTCGTCATCGCCTTGTCGAGATCCTCGGGGCTCACTCCCGCCTCGTCGAGCACGCGCACGCAGTCGTTGAGGAGCGGGATGAGGATGCGGTTGACGATGAAGCCTGGCGTGTCGTTGCAGCGGACGGGCTGCTTGCCCGCGCGCTCGGCCCACGCGTACGCGACGTCGACTGCCGACTCGTCGCTCCGCTCGGTGCGGACGATCTCGACGAGTGGGAGCAGCGGCGCGGGGTTGAAGAAGTGCATCCCGATCACGCGCTCCGGGCGCTCCGTCGCCTCTGCGATCTCGGTGACCGAGAGCGCCGATGTGTTCGTCGCGAGGATCGCGTCGGGCGCGCACACGCGGTCGAGCTCGGCGAAGAGCTCGCGCTTGGCGTCGAGCTCCTCCACGATGGCCTCGATCACGAGGTCGCACTCGGCGAGCTCCGCGACCTCCGTCGTCGTGCGGAGCCGCGCGAGCGCTGCGTCACGGTCGGCCGCATCGAGCTTGCCCTTCTCGACGGCGCGACCGAGGAAGTGCTCGATCCGGCCGCGCGCGCGCTCGTTCAGCTCCTCGCTGACCTCTCGGCCGACGACCTCGCTCCCGGCCAGCAACGCGATCTGCGCGATCCCGGCGCCCATCGTCCCGAGGCCGACGACCCCGACCGTGCTGATCTCCCGGGCCAACTAGAAGCGCTCGATCACGCCGGCGATCGCCATCCCGAACCCGATGCACATGCACGCGACGCCGTAGCGCGCGTCGCGGCGCTCGAGCTCGTTCAGCAGCGTCGCCGTCACCCGGGCGCCGGTCGCGCCGAGCGGATGGCCGAGCGAGATCCCGCCGCCGTTCGGATTCACGTCTGCCCAGCGCTCGGTCAGGCCCGTGTCGCGCATGAACTGGACCGCAACCGAAGCGAACGCCTCGTTCACCTCGACCGCGGCGACGTCGTCCCAGGCCAGACCTGCCTTCGCGAGCGCTTTCGCGCACGCCTCGGGGTTGCCGTGGAGCATCCGGTGCGGATCGACGCCGGAGAGACCGAACGAGACGAACCGTGCGCGCGGCTCCAGGTTGAGCCGCGAGGCGGCGTCCTCACTCGTGATCAGGACCGCAGCCGCGCCGTCGCAGATCTGGCTCGAGCTTCCGGCCGTCACCTTTCCGTCCGGCAGGAATGCCGGCGCGAGCGAGGCGAGCTTCTCCGCCGACGTGTCGCGCCGGGGCGTCTCGTCGACCGCGAACGTCGTCGTCGCGACGGCGGCGCCCGCCGGCTGCAGCTCGCCCGGAAGCTCGATCGGCACGATCTCGCGCTCGAACTTCCCAGCGTCGCTCGCAGCGATCGCGCGCCGGTGCGACTCGAGCGCGTACGCGTCGAGCTGCTCGCGCGAGATGTTCCACTCGTCGGCGATCACCTCGGCCGAGATCCCCTGCGGCACGATCTGCCACCGCTCGTGCAGGCGGTCCGAGATGTCACCGCCGTTCGAGCCCATCGGGACGCGCGACATCATCTCGACGCCCGCGGAGACGACGACGTCGAGCTGGCCCGACCAGACCGCGGCGGCCGCGTTGAAGTTCGTCTGCATCGACGAGCCGCACTGCCGGTCGACGGTCGTCCCACAGACGGTCTCGGGCCAACCCGCCACGAGCACCGCCATCCGGCCAACATTCCACCCCTGCTCCCCGACCTGGGTCACGCAGCCCATCTGCACGTCCTCGACCTCGCCCGGCTCGAGTCCGACCCGCTCGACCAGTCCGTTCAGCACCTGGCCTGCGAGCTCGTCGCCCCGGATTCCCGAAAGCGTCCCGTTCCGGCGGCCGATCGGCGAGCGGGCGGCGTCGACGATCAGCGCCTCGGACTTCCATTTGCCCATGGGACAAGTTTAGAGTCGTCCTGTGGAGTTGCGGAAGAACGCGAAGCAGAGGCTCTTGAAGCAGGTGCCGCTCTTTGCGCGCTGCTCGGGCCCGGAACTCGAGGCGATCGGGAAGATCGCCGACGAGCTCGACTTCAAGGAAGGCAAGGAGCTCGCCCGCGAGGGCGCCCCGGGTCGCGAGTTCTTCGTGATCGTCAGCGGCACCGCGGAGGTCACGCGCGGGAAGAAGAAGCTCCGGACGCTCTCCGACGGCGACTTCTTTGGGGAGATCTCGCTGATCACGAAGCTCCCGCGCACGGCGAGCGTGACGACCGTCTCGCCGACGCGCGCGCTCGTGATCACCGACCGCGCGTTCCGGCGGATGCTCGACCAGTCGCC
>JBDTVA010000304.1:0-2744 GCA_040007455.1 Actinomycetota bacterium
CGCCCTCCCAGCGGGCGCGGCTCTCCATCACGCTCGTCACGCCGCCGAGTGACGTCGCGTTCTCGATCACGCGTGTCGCCGTCTCGACGCGGCGTGCGGTCGCCGCATCGGCGACGTCGAAGGAGAGGAGCCCGCCAAAGCCGGGCCAGCGCACCGTCTCGACGGCGGGATGGCTGCGCAGGCGCTCGACGATCGTCGCGGCCGAGGCGCTCTGGCGAAGTACGCGCACCTCGAGCGTCTTCAGGCCGCGCAGCATGAGCCACGCGGTGTCGGGTGCCGCGACGATGCCGGTGACGGTGCGGAACTGCCGCAGCGTCGCCGCGGTCGCCTCGTCCTTGCACACGATTGCGCCGAGCAGCGCGTCGTGATGGCCCGCGAGGTACTTCGTCGCGCTGTGCAGCGCGAAGTCGGCGCCGTGCTCGAGCGGGCGCAGGTTCACCGGCGTTGCGGCCGTCGAGTCGACGACGACGGGCGCGGGATGCGCAGCGGCCGCTTCGAGGTCGGGCATCGTCAGGAACGGGTTCGACGGCGCCTCGAGCCACACGAGCTGCACGTCCACCGGCGGCGCCTTCGTCTGGTCGAACTCGACGGTGCGCAGCCCCCAGCGCTCGAGCGTCTTGAAGGTGACGCCGGTGCCGTAGTAGCAGCCCTCGGCGAGGGCGATCGTGTCGCCGGGATGCAGGAGGCCAAGGGCGAGACTCGTCACCGCGCCCGTGCCGGACGGATAGAGGAGCGCATGGCCGCCTTCCAGCGCGCCGAGTGCCTGCTCTGCCTCGACGACTGTCGGGTTCGCGTAGCGCGAGTAGTAATACGCGCCGGGCTCGCCGTCCTCGTATGGCCAGATCGTCGAGCGGTCGATCGACATGCGTCGAGCCTACACCGGCTCCGGTCGCAGGTCCCCGAGCTTTCCCATGCGCGCGAGCGCGGGGAAGAGCCGCGGCCACGACGCGGCGACGGCGAGCATCGCGACGCCGCCCGAAACGACCGCCGGCACGGTGCCGACGAGGCGGGCGAGTGCGCCGGCCTCGAACGCGCCGAGCTCGTTCGACGCGCTGATGAAGACCCACTCGACGGCGCTCACTCGTCCCTGCAGCTGCGGCGGCGTCAAGAGTGTGACCGCCGTCTGGCGGATGTTGACGCTGATCATGTCGACGAACCCGGTCACGGCGAGCGCTGCGAGCGACAGCGGCAGCCACTTCGAAAAGCCGAAGACGATCATTCCGACACCGAAGATCGCGGTGATCACGAGCATCGTCGGCCCTGCCGGTGTGCGCAGCGGCTTGCGCGCAAGCAGCACGGCGGCGACGAGTGCCCCGACCGACGGCGCCGTGCGCAGCAGGCCGAGGCCGATTGGGCCGATGTGGAGGATCGAGCGCGCGAACACCGGTGCGAGCGCGATCGAGTCGCCGAGGAGCACGGCGAAGAGATCGAGGCTGATTGCACCGAGCAGCATGCGCGTGCGCAGGATGAAGCGCACGCCGGCGACGAGGCTGTCCCAGCCCAGCGGTTCCGTCGTGAGGAAGGAACGGACGACCGGCCGCATCGCGAGAACCGCGACGAGCGAGCAGGTCAGCAGCCCGGCGGCGGTGATGTAGACGGCGACCGGCTCGATCGCGAAGATGATCCCGCCGAGTGCCGGGCCTGCGATCACGCCGATCTGGCCTGCGATACCGCGCAGCGCGACGGCGCTCGGCACGAGCTCGCTCGGGACGAGCTCCGGCGTCATCGCTCGCGCGGCGGGGTTGCCGACGACGTTCGCGACGCCCGCGAGCGCGGCGACGCCGAGAAACGGCCAGAGCCGCGTCGCACCGGCAAGCGTGACGAACACGAGCAGCACCGCGATCGCAATGTTGAGGGTGAACGCGGCCGCGGTTACGGCGCGTCGCGGCAGGCGGTCGGCGAGCTGTCCGGCAGGCAGAGCGAGGAGCGGCAGCGGCACGAACTCCATCAGCCCGACGAGCCCGAGGTCGAGCGGGTTGCGGTGGATCGAGTACACCTGCCAGCCGATCGCGACGGCGAGCATCTGCGAGGCAAGGCCGTTCGTGAGGAGCGACCCCCAGAGAAGTCCGAAGTCGCGGACCTGCAGTGCGGGAGGCAGCCGGTGTCTCACGTCCCGCAGGTTAGGCTCCCCCGCATGGCCGATGCGCACGAGACCACGCAGGCGAAGCTCGAGTGGTTGCGCGAGCTGCGCGACAAGGCGATGCACGCTGGCAGCGAAGGAGCGGTCGCGCGGCGTCGCGAGGAAGGACGGCTACTTGCGCGCGAGCGCGCCGAGAAGCTGTGCGACGAAGGCTCGTTCGTCGAGCTCGACCGCTACGTGCGCCACCGCGAGTCGAACTTCGGGATGATTGACCGGCGCCCGTACGGCGACGCGGTCGTCACGGGGTACGGGACGATCTTCGGCCGCAAGGTCTTCGTCTTCTCGCAGGACTTCACGGTCTTCGGCGGCTCGCTCAGCGAGGTGTTCGCCGAGAAGATCTGCAAGGTCATGGATCTCGCCGTGAAGTACGGCTGTCCTGTGATCGGCATCAACGATTCGGGCGGCGCGCGGATTCAGGAAGGCGTTGTTTCGCTCGCGGGGTATGCGGAGATCTTCTGGCGGAACGTGCAGGCCTCGGGAGTCGTGCCGCAGATCTCGCTCGTCATGGGCCCGTGCGCCGGCGGCGCGGTGTACTCGCCGGCGATCACCGACTTCATCTTCATGGTCGAGGGCTCGTCGTACATGTTCATCACCGGCCCCGACG
>JBDTVA010000305.1:0-2740 GCA_040007455.1 Actinomycetota bacterium
CAGCTTCGAGCCGGCCCTCCGGACTCGTGGCGTAGCGTAGAGCCTCGCGATCGCTCGATTCCGCGGCAGGCCGGTCTCGTGCCGGCGTGTCGTGTCGAACGACGTTGCGTAGCCCGGATCGACTCCGAGAAAGTCGAGGATCTGTCGAACGAAACCGCGCACGTCACGGACGAGCTCGTCGTACCAGAGCACAAGCAGCCGTTCGCCGAACACGTCCTTGTACGTGCGTACTTGACGTGCATAGAAGCTGTACCGGAAGTGCAACGCGGACGGTAGGGCTGCAGGCCTTGCGACGGGCTCGACCAGCGCTTCTTCGACGCTCCTCCGCTCGACCCCGTAGCGCACGGCGAGCCAGTAGCCCGAGTAGAGCCGCGACACCGGCTCGCGAAGAACCGCGACTGCGTACGCGTCAGGGCTCGCCGCCCGGATCGCCGCCGCGGCCCCGTCGCTGTGCAGGTACACGGGCGTCGCCTCGCCGAGGAACCGCTCTGCCCGAGCTCCCGCGAACAACGCGAGGTAGTCGGACTCGGTCGAGACCGTGGGCGAGTAGACGACCGGGCGTCGGTCGCTGAAGTAGTAGGGCTCCTTCAGCGGCGACATGTAGATCTCCGGGTGCCCGCCGAGGTAGTGCCAGAGCGACGTCGTCCCCGCCCGCGCCGCCCCGACCACGAACAGGTTCGGCCACCGGGTCACGCGCTGCGAAGCGTGCGCAGCCGGAAGCCGCCATGGAACTCGTACGACGCGGTGATGACCGCAAGAGCCTCGCGCTCGCCGCGGTCGGTGAGCCCGGCGGCCGCCGCGTCGGCGAGCGGCGAGCTGAGGAGCGTCTCGATCCCCGTGCGGCCGGCGGGCGACAGCGCGATCGCCCCTTCGCCGCACGTGTGGCAGACGGCCCCGCCGGCCTGCGGCGAGTAGCCGACGAGCTCGTCCACCCGGCCGCAGTTCGCGCAGCTCGTGAGGTGCGGGAGGTAGCCCGAGAGCCAGAGGAGCTTGAGCTGGAAGGAGAGCGCGAGCGGGTCGAGCGCCGGTCGTTCGGGCGTTCGCTCCGGGAGCTCGTCGAGCAGGTCGAGGAACTTCGTCAGCGCTTCGAACGCGCGCGGGTTCGCCTCCGGCTCGCCGAAGAGGCGGAGCATCGCCTCGGCACCGACCAGCCCGACGCCCAGGCGGTACCCGTCCTCGCGCACCGCGTGGTGCGAGTTCGTCAGCTGCGCGCCGGTCACCGTCTGCAGCTCGCCGCCGCCCTGGTGGAGCATCACCTCGACGTGCGAGAGCGGCTCGAGCCGGGCGCCGAAGCGCGACTTCGTCCGGCGGATCCCCTTCGCGACCGCCCCGATCCGGCCGCGCTCGAGCGTGTAGAGGTGCAGCACGCGATCCGCCTCGCCGAGCCGCATCGAGCGCAGGACGACGGCTTCCGTCCGATAGGTCCTACCGGCCACGGGATCCAGTGTAGAAGTGTGGCCGGAACCGTTTCGGCCGCCGGGCAGGTGTTCTGCTCAGCGCAGGGTCTGGCAGGCGGGGCAGTACCACGTCCCGCGGCCGCCGGCGCGCGTCTTCTCGATCGGTGTGCCACAGCGATCGCACGGCTCGCCCCCCCGGCCGTAGACCTTGAACTCGTGCTGCATGCCGCCACGACGGCCGTCGGGCTGCGCGTAGTCCCGGAGCGTCGCGCCCTGGCGCGCGATGCCCATGCGAAGCGCGGCGCGGATGCTGCGGTGCAGCGCGCGGACCTCGTCGGCGTCGAGGCTCTCCGCGGGACGGAGCGGGTGGAGCCGCGCGCGCCACAGGGCCTCGTCGACGTAGATGTTCCCGAGGCCCGCGACCGTGCGCTGGTCGAGCAGCGCGGCCTTCACGGGCGCACGGCGGTTCACGAGACGTGCCGCGAGCGCGGCCGGTCCGAACCCGCGCTCGAGCGGCTCCGCGCCGAGCCGCGCGCCGAGGTACGACTCCAGCTCGGAGGGCTCGACGACGAGCCACGTGCCGAAGCGGCGCACGTCGCGGTACAGCACGTGCGACCCGTCGTCGAGTGTGATGACCGCCCGCGTGTGCGGCGCATCCGGCTCCCCCGCCGGTAGGTGTCGGAAGCTGCCGGTCATCCGGAGGTGTACGAGTAGGGCGCGCCCGCTCTCGAGGCGGAGGATCAGGTACTTGCCGCGTCGTTCGACCGCCGCGACACGTTCGCCCCGGAGCTCGTGCGCGACGGCCTGCGGCTCGAACGGGCGCGTCAACCGCGGGTCGTCGATCTCGACGCGCTCGAACGTCCTGCCGACGAGGACCGGCTCGAGGCTCCTCCGGACGGTCTCGACCTCGGGCAGCTCGGGCACGAGGCCAGGCTAGCCTGGTCTGCTCAGGACACGAGTTCGAGCACAATCGGCCGGTGTTCGGGAGGCTCCGCACCGAGCTCGTACGCGCCGAGCACGAGCTCGGCAGCTGCGGCTGCCGCGTCGTCGGTGCGCGCGTGGATCTCGGCGATCGGCTCGCCACGGTCGACTTCGTCGCCTCGCTTGCGCAGGCAGACGATGCCGACCGCGTGGTCGATCGCGTCGTCCTTGCGCGCGCGCCCCGCGCCGAGCTCGAGCGCCGCGATCCCGACCGGAAGCGCGCGTAGACGTCGAACGTAGCCCGTCCCCGGCGACTCGACGGTCCGCACGACCGGTGCGCGCGGAAGCACGTCCTCGCTCGGGTCTCCGCCCTGGGCGCGCACCCAGCGCTCGTAGCGTTCGAGCGCGGACCCGTCGCGCAC
>JBDTVA010000306.1:0-2732 GCA_040007455.1 Actinomycetota bacterium
GTTGCAGCGCTGCCAGGTGTAGCTCAGCTTGCAATCGGTGCAGTTGAGACCGTTCGCATCAAGCCACTGGCCGGTTCGACCGTTGAGCACTTGGCCCTCTTGCGGTGTTCCCTGCACCGACGGATCGCTCCGCTTCGTCGGGAACTCGGCGCTCGCAGCGCCGACGACGGCGAGGGCGAGGACGCTTGTCAGCGCCAGGACGAGAGCGCGCAAAGCAACGCGCTTTGACAGATAGGACATAGAAAACCTCATTTCAGGCGAACGACCTCGAAAAGACCCCGGTAGCTGCCGGCGTTCGGATCCGGCAGGCGGGCGGGAGGATAGCACCACTTTCAACCAGGTATAGGATCTTCGCGGCCGTGCCGGACGTCTTGATCTACGCCGATACCGTCCGCTCGCCGGAGCTCAGGCACGAGATCCCGCTGTCCGTCCCGGATCCGTTCCTCTACGTCGAGCGGAACGGCACAAGGCACGTGGTCACGCACTCGCTCGAGCTGCCCCGGCTTCGCGCGCTCGCGGGCCTCGAGGTCCATCCCCGGGAGGATTTCGGCCTCGACGAGCTGATGCGGAGCGGGAGCGACCAGTACGAGATCCGCGACGAGCTCATCGCCCGCGCCTGCCGGGAGCTCGGGATCTCGCAGGCCGCCGTCCCCGCGTCCTTCCCGCTCGACGTCGCGGACGCGCTCCGCGCGAACGGGATCGAGCTCAGCGTCGACCGGGAGCTCTTCGACCGGCGCCGGCGCGTCAAGAGCGGGGCGGAGCTCCAGGGGATGCGGCGCGCACAGCGCGCGGCAGAGGCGGGGATGGAGACGGCGCGGTCGATGCTCCGCGACGCACTCGCCGGCAGCGCGACGATCACCGTCGAGGAGATCAAGGCGGCGATCCTGCAGCGCTTCCTCGATCTGGGCGCGACCGCGGACGAGCTGATCGTCTCGCACGGCCCGCAGTCGGCGATCGGCCACGACGCCGGGTCGGGCGAGATCCTGCGCGACGAGCCAGTGGTGATCGACCTCTTCCCGCGTGACAACGAGTCCGGCGTCTACGCCGACATGACGCGCACGTTCGTCTTCGGCGAGCCGAGCGACGAGCTTCGCGAGTGGTACGGCCTCTGCAAGCAGGCGCTCGACCGCGCGCTCGGCGAGATCCGGGCCGGCGTCACGGGCCGCTCGCTCTTCGAGGGGACGTGCGAGATCTTCGAGGCAGCGGGCTATGCGACACCCCGCAAGAAAGAGGAAGGTGTTCCCCTAGAGGACGGGTTCATCCACTCGCTCGGCCATGGCGTCGGGCTCGAGGTGCACGAGGCGCCGTCGCTCGGGCTGCTCGGCACCGACCCGCTCGTCGCGGGCGACGCCGTCAGCGTCGAGCCCGGGCTCTACCGGCCCGGTTACGGCGGCCTGCGCCTGGAGGATCTCGTGATCGTCACGGACGACGGCTGCGAGAACCTGACCCACTTTCCCTACGACCTGACGTTGTGACGACGCCTGCGATCGAGACGATCCTCACCGAGGACCGCCGCTATCCACCGCCCGAGGACTTCGCCGCTCAGGCGAACGCGCAGCCGGACATCTACGACGAGGACTTCGACTCGTTCTGGGAGCGCGAGGGGCGCGAGCGCATCTCGTGGTTCGAGCCGTTCACACAGCTCTACGAGTGGAAGCCGCCCTACGCGAAGTGGTTCCTCGGCGGGAAGACGAACGTCACCTACAACTGCGTCGACCGCCACGTCGAGGCCGGCCTCGGTGACAAGGTCGCGTACTACTGGGAAGGCGAGCCTGCCGACGAGCGGCGGCAGATCACGTTCGCTGACCTCCAGCGCGAGACGACGAGGCTCGCGAACGCGCTGAAGGCGATGGGCGTGCGCAAGGGCACCGCCGTCGGCATCTACATGGGGATGGTCCCCGAGACGGCGATCGCGATGCTCGCCTGCGCGCGCATCGGCGCGCCGCACACCGTCGTCTTCGGGGGTTTTTCGGCCGACTCGCTCTCGGATCGCCTGCAAGACATGGAGTGCGAGGTCCTGATCACGCAGGACGAGGCGTGGAGGCGCGGGACGACCGTGCCGCTGAAGCGCACGGCTGACGAGGCGGTCGCGGCCTCGCCTTCGGTGCAGAACGTCGTCGTCTTGCGCCGCACCGGCAACGAGGTGCCGATGCAGGAGGGCCGTGACCACTGGTGGCACGACGTCGCAACGGACGAGACGGCGTATCCGTGCGAGCCGATGGACGCCGAGGACCTCCTCTATCTGCTCTACACGAGCGGCACCACGGCGAAGCCGAAAGGGATCGTCCACACGACCGCGGGGTACCTCTGCGGCGTCGCGACGACGCATCACTACATCTTCGACGTGAAGCCCGACTCGGTGTACTGGTGTGCCGCGGACGTCGGCTGGGTCACCGGTCACAGCTACATCGTCTACGGGCCGCTCGCGAACGGCACCACCGGCGTCCTCTATGAAGGCACGCCCGACTTCCCCGACAAGGACCGCTGGTGGGAGATCGTCGAGCGCTACAAGGTCGACATCCTCTACACCGCGCCGACCGCGATCCGCGCGCACATGAAGTGGGGAACCGAGTACGCGGAGAAGCATGACCTCTCGTCGCTGCGGCTGCTGGGCTCGGTCGGCGAGCCGATCAACCCGGAGGCATGGGAGTGGTACCGCCGCCACATCGGCGGCGGGCGCACGCCGGTCGTCGACACGTGGTGGCAGACCGAGACCGGGATGATCCTGATCA
>JBDTVA010000307.1:0-2731 GCA_040007455.1 Actinomycetota bacterium
CTACGAGTGGCTCCAGTTGTCACCGCCTCGCGCCGCAACGTCCTGAGCCGGCTCCCCCTGACACCTCCGACGACACGGTCGGGAGGCTGAAGAAGGGCCGCGGCGGGCGGCTCTTCCTCCGCGGCACCGCTACACTGCGCTCGGCCCGGTATCCACAAGGAACTGGAGCGTATGTTCGAGACAGTCCAGGTCGTCGGCGCGTCGGGACGCGTCGGCTCGGCAATCGCCGCGCGCCTGCGCGAGCGCGGCCTCGCGCTCGTCGAGCGCGGCGCGGAACTCGTCCTGCTCTGCGTGCCCGACGGGGCGATCGCCGAGGTAGCGCACACCGTCGACCCCGGCCCCTGGATCGCGCACACGAGCGGCGCGACTTCGCTGGAGGCTCTCGACCCGCACGTGCGCCGCTTCGGCCTGCACCCGCTGCAGACCTTCACGCACCAGCGCGGACCGGAGCAGCTGGACGGCGCGCACGTGGCGGTCGTCTCGGAGACGCCGGAGGCACGCCACGTCGGCTGGTGGCTCGCGCAGCTAATCGGGCTCGAGCCGTTCGACCTCGCGGACGACGCGCGCCCGCTCTACCACGCCGGCGCGGCGATCGCGTCGAACTACCTCGTCACGCTCCACCGTGTCGCCTCCGAGCTCTTCGAGGCGGCGGGCGCGCCGCCGGCAGCGCTCGCGCCGCTGATGCGCCGCACGATCGACAACGGCTTCGAGCTGACCGGACCGATCTCGCGCGGCGACTGGGCGACGGTGGAGCGCCACCGCGCAGCGATCCGCGACTCGCGCCCCGAGCTCGAGGCGCTGTACGACGTACTTGCGGAGGCGACGACCCCGTGAAGATCGTGCGGACGATCGCCGAGCTGCGCGACGCGCTCGCTGCGCGCCGTCGCGAGACGATCGCGCTCGTCCCGACGATGGGCGCCTTTCACGGAGGCCACCTCTCGCTGTTCCGCGCCGCGCGTGCGGAGGCCGACGTCGTCGTCGCGTCGCTCTTCGTCAACCCCGCGCAGTTCGGAGAGGGCAGTGACTTGAACGGGTACCCGCGGGACGAGGCGCGCGACATCTCGCTCGCGGAGACAGCGGGCGTCGATGTCCTCTTCGCGCCTAGCGCCGAGGAGATGTACCCGCCCGGCTTCCAGACCTGGGTCGACGTCGAGCGGCTGGGCGCAGGGCTCGAGGGCGTCCACCGCCCCGGCCACTTTCGCGGCGTGGCGACGGTCTGCCTGAAGCTCTTCAACATCGTCCGTCCACAGCGTGCGTACTTCGGGCAGAAGGACGCGCAGCAGGTTGCCGTGGTCAGGCGAATGATCCTCGACCTTAACCTGGAACTCGAGCTTCGCGTGCTGCCGACGGTGCGCGACGTCGACGGGCTCGCACTCTCGTCGCGAAACGCACGTCTGTCAACGGAGGAGCGCGAACGCGCTCGCTCCCTCCACCGCGCGCTCGCGACGAAGGACGCGGAACGCGCGCGCGACCTCCTCCGCGACGTCGACGTGGACTACGTCGAGGTCGCGGACTTCGAGCCACGCGTCCTCGCCGCGGCCGTTCGCGTCGGCGACACACGCTTGATCGACAACGTCATCCTGGAAGGAGACACCGAATGAGCACTCCCCCTCCCCGCTACGCGTCGTGGACGCACGGCAAGTTGCCGCTCCCGGAGCTCGCCGAGCTCAAACGGCGCGGCGAGAAGATCGTGATGGTGACCGCGTACGACGCGCCGAGCGCGCGGCTCGCCGACGCGGCGGGAGTCGAGCTGATCCTCGTCGGCGACTCCGCGGCGATGGTCGTGCTCGGCCACGACTCGACGGTGCCCGCGTCGATGGACGAGATGCTGATGTTGACGCGCGCGGCGACGCGCGGGGCGAAGCGGCCGCTCGTCGTCGGCGACATGCCGTTCGGGTCGTTCCAGGTCTCCGACGAGCTCGCGCTCGAGAACGCGATCCGCTTCGTGAAGGACGCGAGCGCCGACGCCGTCAAGCTCGAGGGCGCCGGGCCGATGCTCTCCCGCGTGCGGGCGATCGTCGGGGCGGGCATCCCCGTGATGGGACACATCGGGCTGACCCCCCAGACGGCCACCGCGCTCGGCGGGTTCAAGGCGCAGGGCCGGACCGCTGAGCAGGCACGCAAGCTCGTCGCGGACGCGCGCGAGCTCGAGGCTGCCGGCTGCTTCGCGCTCGTGCTCGAGGCGGTCCCGGCGGCGGTTGCCGGGGAGGTGACGCGGACGCTCTCGATCCCGACGATCGGGATCGGCGCAGGCCCCGAGTGCGACGGGCAAGTGCTCGTCTGGCACGACCTGCTCGGGCTCTACGAAGGGCGCTCGCCACGGTTCGTCAAGCGCTACGCCGACGTCGGTTCCGAGATCAGCCGCGCGCTCGAGGCCTATGCCGAGGACGTCCGCAGCGGCCGTTTCCCCGAGGACCAGCACACGTACGCGATGCCTGAGGAGGAGCTGGAAGCCTTCTTCGCGACGCGCTAGGGACGCGTCGTTTATCGTCCGGCGTCGATGGCCGTTCCTCCCAAGCGACGCAGCTGGGCGGGCCCCGCCGCGGAGGGGGCGCTCGTGATCGTCGTGCTCGGGCTGCTCTTCGTCGCGGCGCTGGCCGGGTACCTCGTGGGGCGCGCGAGCGCGGAGGACGACGGCTCGCCGGCCGCTTCGCAGACCGTCACGACGGAGTCGGAGCCCGCGCAGACGGAAGGTGCGACGACGGAGTCGACAGCTACCGAGAGCGAAGGC
>JBDTVA010000308.1:0-2726 GCA_040007455.1 Actinomycetota bacterium
CGTAGCTCAGGTCGTCCTTGAGTGCCGCGACCTTCGCGACCTTCGTGCCCGGAGCTAGCTGGAGCTCGTAGCGGGTCACGCGCGGGCCGACGATCTGGCCGACGATCGTCGCGTCGACGCCGAAGTCGGCGAGCGTGAGAACGAGCGCGTCGGCGATGCGCGTGTCGCTCTTGGCGGGCAGCTTGGCCGGCGATGAGTGGCGGAGGAGCGTGCGGTCCGGGAGCTCGTAGTCGCTGTGCGACTCGAGCGTGTCTTCGAAGATCGCCGGGACGCTGATCTGCGTCTGCTCGTCGAGGTCGTGAACGAGCAGGGGCGACTCGCCGATCACGTCCGGGTAGTCGTGCAAGACGTCGACCGGAGGCTCGTGCGACTCGAGCACGGGCCGCGGCGCCGGGCGCGCGACCGGCGCCGCGCGCGGGCGATTCCGAGCGGCGGTCCGAACCGCGCGGCCGGTGCCTCGGAGCAGCGCGCCGGCGGACGCGCCGGAGAGCAGCAGCGCGCCCACGACGAGCGTCGTGACGCCGACGATCGTCGCGCCGGTCGTTCCGAGGAGCGTGCCGACGACCCCTTCGAGCCCGCGCCCCACGAGCCCGCCGTGGTCGGCGCCGAGCGCGAGCAGCAACCCGAGCGAGAGAACCGTGAAGCCGGTACGGAAAGGGCGGACGTCGACGAGCTCGCTGCGCGAGACCATCAACAGGCCGAGCACGAAGAGCGCGGCCGGCGCGACGTACGCGCCCGCCCCGATCGCGCCGCGCAGGCCGTCCTCGACCGGGCCGCCGACGACGCCTCCCTCCCAGCGGAACCAGAAGAGCGTCGCGAGGAAGATCCCCACGGCCGTGAGGACGAGCCCCCAGAGCTCGGGATGGTGGTGCCCACGCTGGCTCTTCTTGCCCCTGCGCTTCTTCACCCGCGCGGGAACGCGTGGGCGCAGCGGACTCTTACGCTTCTTGCGCGCCATGGCCGCGGATTCGACGCCGCCCACAACTCCCCTGCGAAGGGAGCGCGGTCAGGAGTCCTAGGCGGCGAGGGCCCTGAGGTCCTCGAGGGCGCGGCCGAGCAAGTTCTCCCTGAGGTCGAACAGGCCTGCCCAGAGACTGGACGGGTCAACTTCGCTCCGCCACTGGGCGGCGCTCGACAGGCCCTCGAGCGCCCGCACGAGGACGGCCAGCTCGAGGTAGACCTGCGCGACGCGGGCCGGTGAGGCATGGACCCCGGCCCGCTGCAGGACGGGCTGCCAGTCGAGGAGCTCCGCGTGCGTCGGCTGGGAGTACCACGACCTGCCCTCCGCCTGGTCCGCCTCGAGCTCGACGAGGTAGCGGGCGAGCGGCTCCTCGAGGCCCGCGAGCGCAGTCTCGACCCGGTCCGCAGCGCGCTGGAGCGCCGCCTCGCGTCGCCCGGGCGTGCACGGCTCGGCCTCGCCGCGTGCCCAGCGCTCGAGCAGTCGGCAGAGCGCGAGCCCGGAGACCTGGGCCGCGGCGAGCTGGCCGATCACCCGGCGCGCGAGCGCGTCGTCGACCGCATGCTCGGCGATCACGTCCGCCCAGGCCGGCCGACGGGCGAGCACGCTCATACCTCGATCACCACGGGCAGGATCAGCGGGCGCCGCCGCGTCCGGTCGTAGATCAGCTGGCCGACCGCATCGTGCAGGTGCTCCTGGATCAGCTTGATCTCCGCCGTGTCGTTCTGAAGCAGCTCTTGCAGGACCCGCGCCGCCTCGTCGCGCATCTCCTCGAGCACGGGGCCGGTCTCGGGAAAGCCGCGCGCGATCAACTCAGGCCGTGCGGTCGAGGCGTCGCCGTTGACGGTCGCGACGATGATCAGCACGCCGTCCTCCGAGAGGCGCCGGCGGTCGCGGAGCGCCACGTCGCTCACGTCACCGACGCTCAGACCGTCGACGAACGTCACCCCCGACTCGATCCGCTCCACTTCTCGAACGCCCTCCCGCGAAAGCTCGATCACTGAACCGTTTTCCGCCATGACGATCGCGTTCGCAGGCACGCCCGCCTCGCGCCCGAGCTTCGCGTGCGCCGCGAGCATCCGGAACTCCCCGTGCACGGGCATGAGCGCCTTCGGGCGGAGCAGGCCGATCACGGTGCGGATCTCCTCCTCGCACGCATGGCCGGAGACGTGCACGGGCGCGATCTCCTGGTGCAGCACCTCCGCGCCGATCTTCGCCAGGCGGTTGATCGAGTCGTGGACGCGGAGCTCGTTCCCCGGGACGGGTTTCGCCGAGATGATCACGGTGTCGCCGGGCTCGACCTTGACGGCGGGATGGTCGTCGTACGCGATCCGGGTGAGCGCCGACATCGGCTCGCCCTGGCTACCCGTGGTGACGATCATCTGCTGGTCGGGGCGCAGGCCCTCGAGCTCCTGCGGCCGGACGATCACGCCTTCCGGCACGTCCATGTAGCCGAGGTTGCGCGCGATGTTGACGTTCTTGCGCATCGAGCGCCCGACGATCGCGACCTTACGGTTCGTCTGGATGGCGACGTCGATCGCCTGCTGGACGCGGTGCACGTTCGACGCGAACGACGTGACGAAGATTCTGCCCTTGCGCAGCGGGATGATCTGCCGGAAGGCCTCACCCACGACCCGCTCCGACTGCGTGAACCCGGGCCGCTCGGCGTTCGTCGAGTCGCCGAGACAGAGGTCGACGCCTCGGTTTCCGAGCTCGGCGAGCTTGCCGACGTCGGTGCGCATGCCGTCGACCGGCGTGTGGTCGAGCT
>JBDTVA010000309.1:0-2725 GCA_040007455.1 Actinomycetota bacterium
GTCCTAGCTCGAGCAGGTCGTCCGCCGCGAGGTCGGGGTCGCCGGAGAGCGCGACCGTCTCGACGCCGGCAAGCGGCGTTGTGACGACGCCGCCGAAGACGACGCACGCGACACCGGCCCCCGCGCAGCGGCGCGCGACCTCTGCAGGCGCCTTCCCCTCCGCGGTCGTTGCGTCGACGCGACCTTCCCCGGTCACGACGAGGTCGTAGGGCGAGGGATCGAAGCCGACGAAATCGAGCACAGCCGCGGCACCGGCGACGAGCTCCGCGCCGAGCGACGCGAGCGCGGCGCCGAGCCCGCCCGCGGCACCGGAGCCGGGGAGGTCGGCGTACGGCGCAAGCCCGGCGCGCGACCGGAACTGCTCCTCGAGCTCCGCGACCTGCTCGGGCGTCGCGCCTTTTTGCGGACCGAAGAGCCGCGGCGCGTCGTAGAGCGTCGTCTGCACGTCGCAGAGAACCGTGGTCGGCACCTGCAGCGTGTCGAGCACCTCGAGCAGCCCCGCGCCCGCGTCCATGTTCGCGGTGCCGCCGAGCGCGATCACGAGGCGCTCCGGATGCAGCCGCTCGATCAGCTCGCCGAAGCCGCGACTCGACGCGTGCATCACGTCGAGGCGCTCCGGGTCGAACGGGATCACCTCGGCCGCCTCGACGAACGTCGCGCCGTCGCGCGTGCCGACGCGCGCGTTGCGAGCCCGCCCGAACGCGTCCTCGGCCTCGACGTAGCCGACGAGGTCGCAGAGCGCATCGACCGTTCCCTCGCCGCCGTCGGCAAGTGGCAGGGGCACACACTCGATGCCGGCCTCGGCGAAGCCGTTCTCGAGCGCGGCCGCAGCTTCCCGCGCCGAGAGAACGCCCTTGAGGCTAGCCGGGCACGCGAGCGCGCTCTTCGCGGGCATCGGACTGCTCCTCGTCCCTCTCGACCGTCATCTCCGCCTGCGCAGCGGACGGCATCACGCGCAGCATTGCGAACGACAACCCTTCACGCGCCAGGAAGAGCAGCCCGACGCCGATGCCGACGGAGGCCTCGATCGCCTGCAGCCCGAAGCCGTAGGCGACACCGTGCGCGTACGCGACGCCGTAGCTCGCGGCGAGCGGCGTCGCGATCGCGACCTGCACGAGGCCGACGTTTCCCGGCCAGAGCGGGAAGACGGTCGCGACGTTCATCAGCAGGAGGACGACTGCCGCGGCCGGAAGGGGCGCGTGGATGTGGAACGCGCGCATCGCTGCCCACACCGCGAAGAGCTGGCACGCCCAGCCTGAGATCTGAAGGAGAACCGCGAACGTGGCGGCGAGCGGCGAGCGCATCACACCGAGGCCCTGTTGTGCCATCACCACGACCCTGCGAGCCGCGCCGACGCCGTCGAGGACGTGCGTGTTCGGCCGGCGCGCGCTTGCGAACGCGAACGTGAAGAGCGCGGCGCCGACGCCGACGAAGACGAGCAGGCTCGTGATCGCCCACGCGGGGATCTTCGCGGTGCGGACGACGTAGAGGATGAGAAACAGCACGGGCACGAGGTCGAAGACGCGGTGCGCGAAGACGGTGCCGACGAGCGTCGCCCAGGTGCCGCGCCGCTTCGGCAGCTTGCGCGTGAGCACTGCGACCCGCGCGAGCTCGCCGATGCGTCCCGGGAGCACGGCGTTTGCGAAGAGCCCGACCGAGAACGCCGAGAAGACGAGCAGGTTGCCGGGGTGCGGCTCGGCGAGCGCCTGGTTGATCACCGTCCGCCACGCGAGCGCGCGCACGACGACGGAGGCGAGGTTGAGCGCAATCGCGACGACGACCCACTCCCACTTCACCGTCGTGAACGCGTCGGCGATGCCGCTGAAGCTCGGCCCGCGCCACCACAGCAGCGCGATGACGCCGGCCATGAAGAGGAGCGAGACGGCGAATCGCAGCATGTTCGACCGCGGCAGCGGCGGGCGGTGCATTTTCATGCGAGGAGCGACTCGTAGATCTCGACGAGCCGCCGCGCGATCGCGTCCCAGGCGTAGCGATCCTCCGCGAGCCGGCGGCCGGCGACGCCCATCGCCTGGCGGCGCGGCTCGTCCGCGAGCATGGACTCGACCGCAGCGGTGAGCAGCGCGACCTCGCCTGCGGGGAAGGCGAGTCCGGTCTCCGGCGTCATGACGTCACGGTACCCGGTATGTCGGAGGCGACAACGGGCGTTGCGCAGGCGAGTGCCCGTGTCAGCACGATCCCGAAGCTCTCGCCGCCGAGCGACGGCGCGACGAGCGCCTTGGCCGCGAGCAGTTCTTCCGTGAACTGCTCCTGCGGCAGGAAGCCGAGGACATCAATCCCGTCGTCGGGAACGCGGAGCCGCGTCATCAGGAGCCGCACGCGCAACGGGTCCGCCCCGCAGACGCGCAGTGTCGCGCCCGTGCGCCGGCGGATCTCGGGCCACGCCTTCAGCAGGATGTGCAGTCCCTTGCGGTTTTCGTGGCGTCCCGCGAAGACGAGGCGGTTCTCGCGGCCGGCGGGATCGGCGTGCGACGGGATGAGCACGCCGTTCGGGACGATCTCGTAGTCGCCGGGAAGCCAGTTCTGCGCCGACTCGAGTGCGCGCTCCGAGACGGCGATGCGGTGATCGAGCCGGTCGGCGAGAAAACCCCAAGCGGGCTTGGCGTAGCGCATCCAGCCGAGGTCGCCGTTCGCGTGGAACGTCCCGACCATCGGCGCGGTGCAGACGGCGAGCGTCGCCACGCACGGCGTCGGCGTCATCGGCTCG
>JBDTVA010000310.1:0-2701 GCA_040007455.1 Actinomycetota bacterium
TGTTCAAGAGCGTGCGAGCCCGAGCCTCGACGAGCGGGCCGCCCGCCTGCACGCCGGTCGCCTCGACGAGCTGGTCGACGGCCGCGGCGCGCACCGCGCCCTCGATCTCCTCGTCGATCTGCTCGCGGAGGCGGGACTCGATATCCGAGCGGAGCTGGTCGAGCGTGTCGAACTCGCTCGCGGCGCGCGCCAGCTCGTCGTCGAGCGGCGGCAGCACCTTCTCCTTGATCTCCTTGACGGTGAGCTCCACCGTCCCGGACTCGTCGCCGGAGCGCTCGAAGCGCACCTCCTGGGTCTCGCCCGGGGACATCCCGACGAGCGCGCGCTCCAGCTCGGGGACGAGCCGTCCCGCACCCAGCTCCACGACGTAGTCGCGCTGCGGCTCCTGGCCCTCGACGACGAGGTCGACGACCACCGTGTCGCCCGGCTGGGCCGGCCGGCCCTCGACGGGCGTCAGCTCCGCGACCGAGCTGCGCAGGACGTTCAGCTCGTGCTCGACGATCTCCTCGGGCACCCCGGCCTCCGGCGTCGGCACCTCCAGCTGCGTCCAGTCCGCCGGCTCGGGCTTCGGCTGGACAGACACGGTCGCGATGAAGCGCCAGTCCTCGTCCGGCGTCTCCGGCAGCTCGTAGTCGTACTGCGGCTGCTCCACCGGACGGATCCGGGAGCGCGCCGCCGCGTTCATGAACCAGCCGCCGATGTGGCTCTCGACCGCCTCGCTGTGCAGCCGCTCGCGTCCGACTCGGGCGAGGAGCACCGGCATCGGAACCTTCCCCTGGCGGAAGCCCGGGATCTTGACGCTCTCGGCCAGATCCGAGGCGGCGTGCTCGACCGCGTGCTCCAGCTGCGCCCTCGGCACGTCCACGGTGAGACGGACGCGGTTGTCGGGCAGCTCCTCGAGCTGGGGCTCCATCCGGGCATTGTGCCGGACGGCTTTCGAGCTGGGCGGGATGGGTCTGCCCGCTGGCCCCGAACACATCGCCGGACGGGTGCCGGCGACGGCACCCCGCTCGTACACCCCGTAAGCTCACGGCCGAGAAGGAGCGGGTCAGGTGAACGACGTCGTCGAGATCGTCCAGTACGTCAACCTCGGCCTGTACACGGTTGTCGCCGTCGCTGCCGTCTGGTTGTGGTGGCGCCACCGAGAGCGGGCCGGCCTTTGGGCAGCGCTGGCGTTCGTCGCGCTCGCCTTGATCGTGGACGTCGGCCGGCTCCTCCCCGACGACCCGGCGAGCGCAGGCGAGAAGCTCGCCCTGAAGATCCTGATCGCGGGCCTCGTCCTCTTCCCGTATCTCCTGTACCGGTTCGCCGTCAGCTTCAGGCCGCCGGGTCGTTCGCTCTCGCTCCTGATCGGCGCGATCACGCTGATCCTTCTCGCGTGGACGTTCGCGCTCCCGGACATCCCCGGCGAGGGCGAGGCGTGGCCGACGTCGTTCGCGGTCTACGTCGCCGCGTTCACCGTTCATTGGACCCTTCTGACCGTTGTCGTGACCTACCGTCTCTGGACGGCCGGGCGTGGCGAGGCCAGCGTCCCGCGCAAGCGAATGCGGTTGCTCGCGCTGGCCGCCGCGACGATCACGCTCGCCCTGCTGATCAGCGTGAGCAGCGCCTCAGACGGCTCGGCCGCATCGCTCGTCTCGACGCTGCTGTCCACCGTGAGCGCGCTGGCGTTCCTGATCGGCCTCGCGCCTCCCGCGATCCTCCGCACCGCCTGGAGGCGCCCCGAGACGACCCGCCTGCAGGGAGCGATCGCGGAGCTGATGGGAGCGACGACGCGAGACGAGGTGGTCGGCCACGTCCTGCCGCCGATGGCGGAGATCGTCGGTGCGCGAGCCGTCGAGCTGCGGAACCCCGAGGGCGAGGTGCTCGGTGCCTACGGCAACGCCGCCGACGACCTTCACCGGATCGTGGCCGTCGACAGCCCGGCGGGAGAGGTCAAGTTGTGGACGAGCACGTACACGCCGTTCTTCGGCGCAGAGGAGCTCGCGCTCGTCCGCACCCTCGCGGCCCTGACCGCCCTCGCCCTCGATCGTGCACGTCTGTTCTCGCACGAGCGCGAAATACGAGAAGCGCTCGAGCGCGCGGATGAGATCAAGACGAACTTCATCAACCTCGCCGCACACGAGCTGCGAACCCCGGTCGCGACGATCCACGGGCTGGTCGAGACGATCTACGCGCGGCGCGACGAGCTCGCGCCCGGCCAGCTCGAAGAGCTCGAGTCCGTTCTCCGAGCCCAGACGATGCGGATGAAGGCGCTCGTCGAGCAGCTGCTCGATCTGTCACGCCTGGAGGCCGACGCGGTCGACATCCGGCCGACGGCGCTCGCGATCCGGCCGCGCGTCGAGGAGATCGTCCTCGCGTCGCTCGGCAAGGACGCAGGCCTCGTCGAGATCGACGTCGACTCGCGACTCGTCGCCGAGGTCGACCCCGACGCGCTCGACCGGATCGTCTCCAACCTCCTCGTCAACGCTTGCCGCTACGGCTCCGCTCCCGTCCGGATCTCCGCCGAGAAGAACGACCGGCACTTCCGCGTCACCGTCGAGGACCACGGCGAGGGCGTGCCACCCGAGTTCGTCCCCGACCTGTTCGAGCGCTTCACGCGGAGCACCGGCTCGCGCTCCCGCTCCGGGACCGGGCTCGGCCTCGCGATCGCCCGTTCGTACGCGCAGGCGCACCGCGGCGACCTGATCTACGAGCCCGC
>JBDTVA010000311.1:0-2693 GCA_040007455.1 Actinomycetota bacterium
TGCCGACGGTCACCGTCTCCCGGGAGCTGCTCGCGCCGCTCGACGACGTCTGGGCGTTCGTCGCCGAGCCGCACAACTTCCCCAACTGGTGGCCTCGCGTCGGCGGTGTGCATCCCGACCGGCTCGGGCTCGCCCCCGGGGCGCGTTGGCGCGTCCAGGGAGAAAACAGGCCGAGCTTCCTGAGGCGACCGGAGGCCGTGGGGCACCTCGTCGTGCTCGCAGTCGAGCAGAAGCGCCTGATCAGGTTCCACCTGAGCGGCGACCGGCTGGAGGTGGAGCTCACGCTGGAACCGGCAGCCGAGGGCCGAACCCGCGCCGCGCTTCGCGTCCAAGGCCCCTGGCTCGTCGGGCTGTCCCGCGCGCTCCCGCGTGAGGCGCTCTTCCGCCTGCACGCCCTCTGCCAGACTGGCGCGGCCTGATGTTCGACTTTCGGTATCACGTGACGTCGCTCGCGGCGGTCTTCATCGCGCTCGTGATCGGCATCCTCGTCGGGGTGGCGATCTCGGGACGAAGCCTGATCCGAGACAGCGAGCGGGCGGTGCTCCAGGACCGGATCGACCGGCTGGAGGAGCGGCTCGCCGACGCCGGACGCCAGGTCGAGCAGCAGAACGCCCTCGAGGAATATGTGCGCGTGACGTACCCCGCGGTGATGAACGGACGCCTGGCCGACAGACGTGTCGGCGTTCTCTACGTGGGCTCGGCGGAGGGAGCGGTGGCCGCGAGCATCCAGGAGACGATCGACCGGGCGGACGGCGTGCAGTCGATGCGCGCGCTGCAGGTTCCGATCGCGACCGGGGAGCTCCTCCGGCGGGTCGCGGACGTCCCTGACGCCCCGAGGACGGTCGAGGACCTCGGCCGCGGGCTCGCGCGCGAGCTCGTCGACGGTGGCGACACGCCCCTCTGGGACGCCGTCGGCACGGCGCTCGTCGAGGAGCGCGAGGGAGGCAACCTGCCGCTCGACGCGGTCGTCGTCGCGCGCACCGCGGAGCCGCAGAGCGGCCAGACGGCGCGCTTCCTGTCGGGGTTCTACTCCGGGCTCGCCGCAGCAGGCGTTCCGGTCGTCGGAGTCGAGACGACCGGCTCCGGGACAACCGCCGTCCCGACGTACCGCGACCATGGCTTTTCGACCGTCGACGACGTCGACACGATTCCGGGACGCGTCGCCCTTGCGGTGCTCCTGACGGGCGAGAGCCCGGGCTCGTACGGGACGAAGGAGGAGAACACGCCCGTCCTGCCTCCGGTCGAGCCCGTCGTGCCGGCGACCGGGTGAAGGAGCCGCTGACGATCCTCGTCGCCGCCCGCGACGAGGAAGCGACGATCGGCGAAACGGTGACCGCGCTCCGAACGCGGTTCCCGCAGGCAGAGGTGCTCGTCGCCGACGACGGCTCGCGCGACCGCACGGCCGAGCGGGCCGAGGCCGCCGGCGCGACGGTGCTCCCGCTGCGCCGGCTCGGCAAGGGGCAGGCGCTCTCGTCGGCCGAGCGGGCAGCTCCGCCCGGCAGACTCCTGCTCTGCGACGCTGACCTGCGCGGCGACCTGCGCCCGCTGCTCGCCGGGGACGCGGACGTCAACGTCGCGATCTTCCGCGAGCGCGTCGGCGGCGGCTTCGGTCTTGCGAAGGGCACCGCGCGGCGATTGATCCGCCTGCTCTCGGGATTCGAGGCCATCGAGCCGCTCTCGGGGCAGCGTGCCCTCTCGTCGCGGGCCCGCGCTGCGGTCTTCCCGCTCGCGCCGGGGTTCGGGTGCGAGACGCGGATGACGATCGACGCGGCGCGCGCAGGCCTCCGCGTCGAGGAGGTCGAGCTCGAGCTCGAGCACCGCGCGACGGGCCGTGACGTGCGCGGCTTCGTCCACCGCGGGCGCCAGCTGGTCGACCTCGCGCTCGGCTGCGGGCCCCTGGCGGTCAACTTCCGTGGCCGCCGGCTGCCGCTCGTCGGCTGGCTCGTCGGCGTCCGAGCCGACCCCGCAGTGGCCGCGGTCGCCGCGATCGGGCTCGCAGACGACCTCTGGAGCGGCGAGGAGCGAGGGTTCCGCGCCCACCTCGCGGCGGGGCGGACGACGGGCGTGCTCAAGCTCGTCGGGATTCCACTCGTGGGACTGCTCGCGACGCGAAAGCTGTCGGGCGCGATCCTCGTCGGGCTCGCCGCGAACACGCTCAACCAGCTCGACACGCGGCCGGGACGGGCGCTCAAGGCCTATCTCGCCGGCGCCACGATGACCGGAGCGCCGCTCGGGACCGCCGTCCTGCTGCTGACCTACGATCTTCGAGAGATGGGCATGCTCGGGGACGCGGGGTCCAATGCGCTTGGGTCGATGCTAGGCTTGCGTTCCGTGAGTCGTCTCACGGAACGAGGCCGTTGGTTCGCGATCGGCGCGCTTGCAGGCCTCACCCTCCTCGGAGAACGTCGCTCCCTCGGTGACTTGATCGAGCGGACGCCGGTTTTGCGCGAGCTCGACGCACTCGGACGGGAGACGTAGATGTCAGCACGACCGACGAAGTACGTCTTCGTCACCGGTGGCGTCGTCTCCGGCCTCGGCAAGGGAATCGTCGCGGCTTCGCTCGGGCGGCTGCTGAAGGCGCGCGGGCTCACCGTGCAGGCGCAGAAGTTCGATCCGTACCTGAACGTCGACCCCGGCACGATGTCGCCGTTCCAGCACGGCGAGGTGTTCGTCACCGAGGACGGCGCCGAGAC
>JBDTVA010000312.1:0-2687 GCA_040007455.1 Actinomycetota bacterium
TCGACGACCTCCCAGACGTCGATGCCCATCCGGTCGCAGAGCTGCGCGAGCTCGTTGACGAGCGCGATGTTGACCGACCGGAAGATGTTCTCGAGCAGCTTCGTCAGCTCCGCCGCTTCCGGCGACGAGACCGTGTGCACCGTGCCGATCGCCGAGCCGTACAGCTCCGCCGCACGGCGCGAGCACTCCTCGGTGATCCCGCCGACGACCTTGGGCACTTCCTTCACGTCCCACTGCGAGCCGGGGTCGACGCGCTCTGGCGAGAACGCGAGGTTGAAGTTCTCGCCTGCCTTCAGTCCGGTCGACTCGAGGATCGGGAGCAGCTGCTCGCGCGTGGTGCCGGGGTACGTGGTCGACTCGAGCACGACGAGTTGTCCCTCCCGCAGGCGTTTCGCGATCTCGCGCGTCGCGGCCAGCACGATCGAGAGATCCGGCTCGCGCTGCTTCGA
The DNA here is from genome assembly GCA_040007455.1 of Actinomycetota bacterium. Lineage (GTDB taxonomy): Bacteria > Actinomycetota > Thermoleophilia > Gaiellales > Gaiellaceae > JACCTU01. Next base: position 450 of record JBDTVA010000312.1, read on the forward strand.
GAGCGGCGTCGGGAGCGCGATCAGGATCGCGTCCGCACCCCGGAGCGCGTCGTAGTCGCTCGTCGCGGCCAGTCGTCCGTCGGCGACGAGCGGCGCGAGCAGGTCGCTCGGCACGTCCTCGATGTGGCTCTCCCCGCGGTTGAGCGCGTCGACGACCTTTGGGAGGACGTCGACGAGCAGCACCGAGCGCCCCGCCGTTGCGAACGTGCACGCCAGCGGCACGCCGACGTAGCCGGCGCCGACGATCGCGACGTCCCAGGTCTTCGAGGGGGTGGACGCCGGAGCGGGGGTCTCCGTGCGCTCGATCATGATCGGAAAAGTGTAGAGACGAGGTCAGCGATCTTCTGTGCGGCCTTACCGTCTCCGTACAGCTGCGGACGCTCCTTCGGCATCCTCGCCTCCGCCACCGCTTCGGCGAGGGCGGCCGGATCGTCGTCCACGAGCCGGTTTGCGCCTACCGAGACCGTGTCCACCCATTCCGTGGTCGGCCTGAGCGTGACGCACGGCACGCCGTACCAGTACGCCTCTTTCTGGAGCCCGCCGGAGTCCGTGACGATCACGCGCGCCTGCGCCGCGAGGGCCGCGAAGTCGAGGTACCCGAGGGGCGGGAGCATCAGCACGTGCTCGTGGAGCGTGAGCCCGTCGTGTTCGAGCGCGCCGGAGGTGCGCGGGTGGACCGGGAAGACGACGGGCTCGGTGAGGCCGTTCAGCCCTTCGACGATGCGGGCGAGTCGCTCCGGGCGCGTGTTCGCCTCGCGGTGCACAGTGGCGACGACGTAGCGTCCGGGCGTCAGCTCGAGCTCCGAGAGGAGACGCGACCGACGCCGGGCGATCGGTGCGAACTGCATGGTCGCGTCCGCCATCACGTCCCCGACCACCTCGACCCGTCCCTCGACGCCCTCGGCGGCGAGCGTCTCGCGCGATCGCTCGTCGGGCGCGAACAGCACGGTCGAAAGGCGGTCGACCTCGATGCGGTTGCGCTCCTCGGGCATCTCCAGGTCGCCGCTCCTGAGCCCTGCCTCGACGTGGACGACGGGGACGCCGGCCTCGACGGCGGCCCTGGCTCCCGCAAGCGTCGAGTTCGTGTCGCCGTAGACGAGCACCGCGTCAGGCGCCGACGCGCGGACGGCGTCGAGGATCGCCGGCGTCATCGTCGCGACCTCGGCGGTGTGGAGGTCGAGCCGCACGTCGGGCTCCGGCAGGCCGAGCTCCTCGAAGAAGACGGCGGAGAGTTCCGGGTCGTAGTGCTGCCCGGTGTGCAGGAGCACTTCCTCGATCCCTCGGCCGCGCAGCGCGACGGAGAGGGGCGCAGACTTGACGAACTGAGGGCGGTTCCCGACGACCGAGAGAACCCGCATTGCTCGCTACACTACGCGTCCCGCGCGGGCCGTTAGCTCAATTGGCAGAGCAGGGGCCTCTTAAGCCCAAGGTTGAAGGTTCGATTCCTTCACGGCCCACTCGTCCCTCGCACCGCTTCGCTTTCCTGCTCGGGCATGCGCCCTTCGGGCGCGAAGTCGGTGGCCTGCGGGGAGAGACCTTCCCTCATCGTGGTCGAGCGGCGCGGCAGAGCCGCGCCGCCGGCGAGTTGCCTACGCTTCGAAGGTGACCTCTTTCGAGGACACCTCGCCGCTCCTCGACTCGCGCGCCGACCTGGAAGCGATCCTGCGCCAGGTCGCGGACGGGATCACCGTCCAGGACGTGGAGGGCACGCTCGTCTACGCGAACGACGCGGCGGCTCGGCTCGTCGGGTTCGGGACCGCCGCTGAGTTCATGGCGACCCCGATTCCCGAGGTGCTCGCCCGCTTCGAGATGTTCGACGAGCAGGGCGCGCCGTTCCCGCTCGAGCGCCTCCCCGGGCGCATCGCACTCAGCGGGATCGAGACCGAGCAGGTGATCCGGTACCGCGACACGAGAACCGGCGGCGAGCGCTGGTCGGTCGTGCGCGCGACACCGGTCTTCGACGAGCGGGGCGCGATCCGGTTCGCCGTGAACTCCTTCCACGACGTCACGGCGCGCCTGCTTGCCGAGCGTGACCTCGGCTTCGTCGCCGAGGCGGGCCAGCGGCTGAGCGCGACGCTGGACTACGAGGAGACGTTGAACACGCTTGCGGCACTCGTCGTCCCGAGGCTTGCGAGCTGGGCCGGTTTCTACATCGTCGAGGACGGCGAGGTGCGGCGGATGTTCGGCGCGCACATGGACGAGGCGAAGCGCAGCCTGGTCGAGGAGACGGCGCGGCGA
>JBDTVA010000313.1:0-2678 GCA_040007455.1 Actinomycetota bacterium
ATAAGCTCGTGGAGCGCTCGCCGCTGATGTACGTGAAGAACGTGAAGACGCCGCTGCTCATCCTTCACGCCGAGCACGATCTGCGATGCCCGATCGAGCAGGCCGAGCAGTTCTTCGTCGCGCTCCGGCTTCACGGCGTCGAGACGCAGTTCGTGCGCTTCCCCGAGGATAATCACGACCTCACACGCGGCGGGAAGCCGCGCAACCGCGTCGAGCACTGCCGCCGCATCGTGGAGTGGTTCGACACGCACCGCTAGACGAGTGTGGGCGTTAGTCCAGCGTGAAACGTTTCCAAATAGCTCTCCTCGTTGCCATAGCTCTCGGCGCGGGCGTGATCATCGGAGCAGCGACGACTGGTTGGATGCGCCTTGCCCAGAGTCACTTCGAGCCCGGGTTCGCGCGCATTGACGCATGCCATGTCGAACCCGACGACACGACCCTGGTCTGCGGGACACCGGTCGGAGCCGGCGACATTCTTCTCGCCACCGACGTGACCGAAGACGCTGACCGCGTCGTCCTCGTCGCGCACTCGTCGGTCTTCATACCGGGCGGCAACGGCTTCAAGAATCTGTCGGCGTCGCTCGACACGACTCGCATCGTGCTCGCGCGGCCCTTAGCCGGCCGCAGGATCATCGACGGCGCGAGCGGCAAGACCGTACCGCTCAACTGATTCGACCAGCTCTTCGCTTCGGAGTGGTCGGCAGCATGACGATGCGACAACGAAGTTGCCTGCGAAGCTGTTTCACGTCATGTCGGCCACCTTCTTGCTCCTGCACTACCTGCGCAACACGAGCGCCAGAGGAAGAGGTACAGCCAAGTGTTCCAAATGACATCACGGGTCGCGATCGCCACGATCGCGCTCATCCTCGCGATCGGCACGATCGCCGGACCAACGGCGAATGCGGCAGGTACGACGGGCAGCTTCGCGGTGCTCGCTGGCACCGCGGTGGACTGCACCACATCCACGATCGACGGAGATGTCGGCATCTACCCGGGCACGGCGTTCACACCATCGACTTGCGTTTTCGGGACGGTTCACGCGGGGGATGGCGTCGCACAGCAGGCTGTGCAGGCCTTCCTCGCTCAATACGCGCGGCTCGCGGCGCTGAAGTGCGACGATAACTTCGCGGTCGCCACGCTCGCTAGCCGGACGTTCACGCCCGGTGTCTACTGCTTCGACGCGGCGTTGACGTTGACGAACGTCACATTGACGCTCGAGGGACCCGCGAACGGGAGCTGGATCTTCAAGATCGGCACCGGCGGGACCGGAGCCCTCACGTCTACCAACTCCTCGGTGGTCATGGCAGGCGCGGGCAACCCGTGCAACGTGACGTGGTGGACCGACGAAGCGGCGACGATCACGGACTCCGAGGCGGGGACGCCGCACCCGTGGGCGGGGTCGATCCTCGCCGGGACGGCCATCTCCATGACCGGGGCGGCCGGCGATCGCCTCACCTTCGCCGGTAATGCCTTCGCGAAGACCGCCGTGACGATGACGGACGTCACCCTTACCGGCTGCGAGGGCAGCACGGGCAATGGCCACGGCAATGGCAATGGCAAGGACAAGCAGAAGTGCAACCAGGGCGTGGGCAATGGGCCCGAGCTCTGTGACCCGGGCAACTCGAACCAAGGCGATCCGAGCCGCTCGAATGACGAGTTGGGCGGGACGCCCGGGAACCCGGGCCGTCGGGGCGGCAACAAGTAAACACACGGCGCTGAGAAACGAGACGGAGGGGCCGCACGGCCCCTCCGTTTTCGTGTTACCGCCGCGTAGCCGCGCGACCGCGTCGAGCACTGCCGCCGCATCGTGGAGTGTTCGACACGCACGCCTAGCGAGCCGCTGGCGGCCCTTCCGGCGCGAACGAGCCAGACTTGATAGCACCCGCGCGCTCATAGGTCGCGATCACGACGCCGGTGCCCGAGCTCTTCACGCCCGTCACCTTCAGGCCAGCCGGGACCGCTCCGTTCGCGAAGAGCCGCTTGCCGCTTCCGACAACGACCGGGAACGTCAAGAGATGGAACTCATCGACGAGATCGTGCTTCAGCAGTGTCTGTATCAGGTCGCCGCTGCCGTGCACCTGGATCTCCGGCCCGGTCGACGTCTTGAGATCCGCGACGTACTTCGCGACGTCGCCTTTGATGAGCGTCGAGTTGTTCCAGTCAACGCTCTTGAGCGTCCGCGAGGCGACGTGCTTGCGCGCGCTGTTCAGGACGTCCGCGCCCGGATCGGTCGACTGCGGCCAGAATGCGTTGAAGATCTCGTAGGTCTTTCGCCCGATGAGCAGGTCGAACGGCCGGCCCATGAAGTCGGTCATCTCCTGATCCACCTTGTCGTCCCAATATCCAAAGGACCATCCGCCGTGCGTGAATCCTCCGGCGCCGTCCTCCTCCGGACCGCCCGGAGCCTGCATCACGCCGTCGAGCGTCAGGAACGTGGTGACCTTCAGCTTTCGCATCTGCTCCTCCTTTAGTCGCGACCCGCGGCGGCGATGCTCGCGGCCAGCGCCGCGAAGATCCCGAGCCCCATCACGACAATAAGCGTGGAGATCGCGCGGCCCGCTGCGCTCACAGGCTCGGGCGTGGCGTGGCCGGCGGTGACGAGCGTGGCCACCGCCCAGGCGTATCCCTGCGCGACGTTGCGGAACGACGCGGGCTCGGCCGCGATGATGAGCACGCCG
>JBDTVA010000314.1:0-2665 GCA_040007455.1 Actinomycetota bacterium
GGGCGCTGCTCGACCGGATGGAGACGGGCGAAGTCACCCGAATCGTGGTCGCCGTACCGCTCGACGCGGTCTGGTCGCTCCCGGCGTACGAGCTCGCGCTGATGCTCGCGGCCCACGCGGAGCACGGCGGGCTGCACGGCGTGCAGATCGCGCTCGTCACACCCGAGGACGACCCGCTCCTCCTCTTCGGCGGCGCCGCCCGCGACGCGATTCGTTCCCTGCTCGAGGAGCACCGCGTGGCGCTCCACACCGGCTATTCGGCGACGGCGATCAGCGGAGTCGAGCTGCACCTGCTCCCGGAGCGCACGATCGAGGCGGACTGCGTCGTCGCGCTGCCGGCGCTTCGCGGCCCCTGGATCGACGGCATGCCCCAGACGCACGGGGGCTTCGTCGTGACCGACCCGAGCGGCAGGGTCGACGGGGTCGAAGCCGTCTTCGCGGCCGGCGACATCACGAACTTCCCAGTCAAACAGGGTGGGATCGCAACGCAGCAGGCCGACGCCGCTGCGGAGTCGATCGCGGCCGCGGCCGGCGCCCAGATCCACCCGGAGCCGTTCCGGCCCATCCTTCGCGGCTTGCTCCTCACCGGTGCCGCACCCCGCTTCCTTCGACGCGACGTTGCGGCCGGCGGGGTCGGCGCAGCGACCAGCGAGCCGCTCTGGTGGCCGCCCACGAAGCTCGTCGGCCGCCGGCTGGCTCCCCTGCTCGCCGAGCTGGCCGGCACGGGAATCGTCGAGCCGCCCGCTCCGCCGGACGCGGTCGAGGTCGACGTCGAGCTCGGCGAGGCCGAGCTCGCGCGCGCCACCCAGCGCCTCGAGATCGACGGGGCACCAGACGAGGACGAGCTGACGGTCGACGACGTGATGGCGACGGAGTTCCTGACCGTCGAGCCCGAGGACACGCTCGGCGAGGTGGCCGAGCGCCTGCAGCGGCGCGACACCGGGTCGGCGCTCGTCACGGAAGGCGGCAGGCTGATCGGCATCTTCACCTCGCGCGACCTCGTGCGAGCGTTCGCGGCGCGCATCCACTCGAGTGAGGCGCGCGTGCGCGAGTGGATGACCGCCGAGCCGATCTCCGCGCCGCTCGACGCCTCGCTCACGACCGCGTTCCGGTTGATGCACGAGCACTCGATCCACCACCTGCCCGTCGTCGTGGAAGAGCGGCCGGTGGGAATGGTGGGAATGCGCGACGTCGCCGGGCGGATCGCCGAGCGGCAGTCGCGCTCCCACATCGGTCTGGGCTTCTAGCTCGACCCGAGTGCTCACCTGCGGGCGAGCGCCTTGGACATCCCCTTCAGCCCGACGTCCATGACCTTCCACGGGACGCCCGCGTGGAACGGCCGTCCGTGTCCGAAGCGGAGCGGCAGGTAGATGCCGAGCATCCGCTTGCCGAGTCGCCAGAGCGGCGACACGCCGACGCGGTAGTCACCGTCGGCATCGGGACGCACGATCACCGGGCGACGTGGGTCGCCCGTCACCTGCAGAGGCACCTGCGCGAACGTCGCCTTGTCGAACTGCTCCATCACGCACATGCTCACCGGGTCGAAGCCGAAGCGCCGCTCTCGCCCTTCGATCTCGGCGGTAATCGTCTCCGCGGTCGCGTCCGCCTGCAGGAACGCGAGAAACGCCTGCTTGACCGGGAAGTCACCGGCGTCGCCCGGGGCGAAGACGCGTTCTCGGCCGGCGACGCGCCGCGTCTCCGGATCGGTCTTGAGGAAGCCGCGGTCGTCCGTCGGAAAGTCGTCCGAGTGGAGGGCTGCAACGTACGGCGGGAACGAGATCATCAGGTCGAACATCCGCTCGACCCCGTGCTCGTAGCGTGCGGCGCTCGGGCCGACGGACGCCAGCCGCTCGCCGAGGTGGCCCTCGATCCCGCGCGCGGCGAACTCTTCGACGACGACGTCGTGGAGCTTCGGACCGAACGCCTGGATGAAGGAGTCCTCGTATGTCGTCCAGACGAGTTGCGCGCGGTCGCGCAGCCCTCGCCTGCGGAGCCAGGTCTCGAGCATGAAGACGATCTCGTAGAGCGGCCCCGCGCACTTGTTGTTCGGCGGCACCGCGAACAGCACCGTTTGGTGCTCTCCGCCTCGCAGGCGCTGTTCGAGCGTCTCGAGCCGCGCTCGGAGCGACAGCATCTCGGCCGGCGTCCAGATCGTCTCGGCGTGGTCTGCAAGACCGGGGATCTCTTCCGGGCGCATGGTCGCGCCTGTGGCGATGACGAGGTAGTCGTACACGAGCTCCTGCCCGGCGACGTGCACGTGGCGCCGGTCGGAGTCGATGCTGCGGACGCGCGCGGGCACGAACGAGATGTCGCGCTTCGCGGTCGCCGCCCGAAGCGGGATGACCAGTGACGCGAGATCGCCGCCGAACGGGATGTAGATCGTGTTCGGCTTGAACAGGAAGTCGTCGCTGTCGGAGACGATCGTGACGTCGACTCGGTCGCGGATCTGCGAGCGGAGCAGGAAGGCTGCCTCGAGGCCGGCGAAACCACCTCCGAGCACGACCACGCGTGCCTTCGCGTTCATCGGATCCCCACCTCCTCGAGCTCTGCGTCGCAGGCCAGCACGTTCACGCGCAGCTGGACGGGAACATCCAGAGCGATCGTCACGATGCAGACCTCCTTGGCGCGCCTTGCGGCGGCCTCGGCGTCCGCGACCCGGGCGGGG
>JBDTVA010000315.1:0-2660 GCA_040007455.1 Actinomycetota bacterium
AGACGTCGATGTCGATGCCCGTCGGGATGTAGTGCACGGGGAAGCGGTTCAGCAGGGGGCTCGCCGCGACGATGTCCGCCATCCAGCGCGAGGGCACGACGAGGTTCAGGCGGGAGCTCCGGTAGACGAGGTCCTTGAGGCGGTAGAGGAGCGCCGTCGTGTCGTTCCGCAGGCGCGGGTACTCGTCGAGGTAGGGGCACTTGCCGCAGCCATGGCGCCACCGCTCGCAGTCGAGCGAGTACGCGACGTGTCCCGTCAGACCCCACTGATCGTGCAGCTGCCACACCACGGGTCGAAGACGTGAGATCGCCGGCAGCGCCGTGAAGCCGAAGTACGAGCCGTGCAGGTTGTGGAGCTGGACGACCGACGCCGAGCGGAACCACTCGTCGGCGAGCACGCCGAACGACGACGGGTAGAAGACGTACTGGAGGCTGAGCAGGTCGAACAGCTCGCCCGACGCGCGGTCGAGCGCGCGCCAAAGCAGGTTCCGCTTCAAGGGCCGGATGTCCGTGTCCCGGGTCACCTTCCGCCCGACGAGCATGCGCGACACGTGCCCGAGGCCGTTGAGGCCGCGGTGCAGCTTGTACGCAGCGCGGCCTGCGCCGCCGGCCGCGTCCGACTCGCTGATGTGCAGGACGTTCAGCGACGACACAGCGGCTTAGTATGGCGAGCCGCCCCTGTTCTCCAGAGATCCACTCACCGTCCGGAACGGGATTCCGCGCTTCGTGCCCGACGACGGCTACGCGGAGAGCTTCGGCGACCAGTGGAACCGCTGGCGCAGCGTCCAGCTCGACTCCGTCACCGGAAAGCCGCTCTCGCACGCACGGCTCTTCGAAGGGACGCGCTGGCCCGAGGACCTGAGCGGCCAGAGAGTGCTCGAGCTCGGCTGCGGCGCGGGACGATTCACGGAGGTCTTGCTCGACGCGGGCGCGGAGGTGTGGGCCGTGGACGCGTCGTCGGCGGTCGACGCCGCCCGCGCCAATCTCGGCGAGCACGAGCGGCTCGACCTCGCGCAGGCCGATCTCTTCGACCTGCCGTTCGACGAAGGCGTGTTCGACCGCGTGCTCTGCTTCGGCGTGCTCCAGCACACGCCTGATCCGCACCGCGCGTTCCTGACCGCGAGCCGGTACGGCGAGTGGCTCGCCGCCGACGTCTACCGCGCGCAGCCGTACGTCGACCGCTGGTCGGCGAAGACCTTGTGGCGCCCGCTCACCACGCGCCTGCCGCGCGACCGGCTGCGCCGGATCGTCGAGTGGTACGTGCCGCGCTGGCTTCCGCTCGACACGCGGCTCGCGCGCGTCCCGAAGCTCGGCCGCTTCCTGACGGCGGTCGTGCCGTGCTGGAACTACACCGGCCTCTACCCGCTCGACGACGACGAGCTCGTCGCGTGGGCCGTGCTCGACACCTTCGACGCACTCTCGCCTCGGTACGACGAGGCGCAGACGCTCGAGACCGTGCAGGGATGGGTGCGCGAAGCGGGACTCGCCGACGCGGACGTCCGCTACGGCGGGAACGGGATCGTCGTCACCGGACACCGGCGGTCAGCTCGCGCCAGCTGAACGACGGCGCGTCGGTCAGCGCTTCTTCGACGTAGAGCAGGTGCCAGAGCTGGAACATCAGCACCGGCCACAGCCGCTCGGCGTCGAGCGAGAGGAAGTTCGCGTCCTCGCGGAAGATCCCCTGCGCGCGCAGGTGCTCCGGCGAGACGAGCCGCTCCGCGAGCGGGCGCAGCTCGCCGCGCAGCCAGCGCTCGAGCGGGAAGACGAAGCCCTGCTTCGGGGCCTCGAGGTGGCCCGGCGTCAAGAGATCCGCGACGGCTGCGCGCAGAAGCCGCTTCGGGTCGTCGGCGTCCGTGCGCAACTCCGGCGGCAGCGACGCGACGTACTCGACGAGCTCGTGGTCGAGAAACGGCGTGCGCGCCTCGAGCGACCACGCCATCGAGAATCGATCGGTCACGTGCAGGAACTCGTCGGGAAGCTGCGTCGCGGCGTCGAGGTAGAGCACCGCGTCGCGCGAGTGTGAGCTACCGCTCTCGTCGTAGACTCGCTGCAGCAGCACCGACGTGTCTGGACCGTCGACGCCGAGCGCGCGCTTGTCCTCGTCGGTGAAGTAGTAGGACGGCTCGAAGTGGTACCGGCGCACGTCGCCGCGGCGAAGCGCGCGGAGTCGTCCCTGCTCGAACGGCACGAAGCGCCGGTAGTTGCCGAAGAGCTCGTCGCCGCCGGTCCCGGTCAGGCCGACCTTCACGTCGTCGGCCATGAAGCGGTAGACGTACCAGGAGGGAAGCCCGCCGCCGTACGGCTCGTCAAGCGACCACACCATCTGCAGGAGGTCGTCGAGCAGCTCGTCCGCGTCGACGACAGCCTCGTGGTGATCGGTTCCCCAGCGTTCGGCGAGCGCCCGAGCGAGCGCAAGCTCGTCGTCCTCGCCCGCGAAGCCGAGCGAGTACGTGCGCACCCGCGCACCGCTCTCCGCGAGCAGCGCGGTCACGGCCGACGAGTCGAGGCCGCCCGAGAGCGAGACCGCGACGGGAACGTCGGCGAGGGTCCAGCGAACGACCGCGTCGCGCAGACGCTCGCGCAGCTCGCCCAAATCCGCACCGCTGCCGAACTCGAGCTTCCACCAGCGCTCGACGCTCGACACCCCGCTCTCGAGGTAGT
>JBDTVA010000316.1:0-2656 GCA_040007455.1 Actinomycetota bacterium
CGCGGGCCATGATCGTCGCGGCCTGGGCGCGTGCCCACTCGAGCGTCTGCTCGACTTCCGCGCGGGCGGCGTTCGTGAGCTCGGTCGCCTGGTGGCGCGCCTGCTCGACGAGCCGGGTGGCGCGCGCCTCGGACTCGCGAACCTCCTGGGACGCGTCGCGCTGGGAGTTCTGGAGCAGCTCGCGCGCCTCGTTTCGCGCCGCGTTCGTGATCTCGGCCCGCTGGCGCTCGGACTCCTGGCGATAGCGCTCGATCTCGGCCTCGCGGTCCTGCAGCTCGCGCTGACGCCTCGAGACCTCTTCCTCCGTCCGCGCCAGCTGATTCGAGGACGCCTGCTGGGCGTCGCTCTCGAGCGTGTCCGCGAACTCGGCGGCGGAGCGGATCAGGTGGAGGGCGTCCATGCGAACCGCATGGCCCGTCGGCTCGACGCTGCCGGTCCGGCTGGCGGCCTGGAGCACGCGAAGCTGCGCCTGGAGCTGGGCGGAGTGGCGACGGAACGCATCGAACGCGTCCCGAACCCGGTCCGGGTCGTAACCGCCGCCCTGAGCCTGCGGGAGGTCCTCCACCCGAGGTAGCGACGTCAGTGCCGGCGATGCAGCCGCGCGGCCGGAATCCTGCGGTGTGGACATCTTGCTCTCTCGCTCCTTCGCTTCACGGTGACCGTTGACGACTGTCCCAAAGTATGACCTTTCTATCGGCGAGACCGACGAAAGGCCTTAAATCGGGTCCGCCGTCACCTTGATTCCGAGTTCGGCGAGGACTTCCTGCGGGATCGGGGTCGGCGCGCCCGTCAGGGGGTCGGACCCGCTCGCCGTCTTCGGGTAGGCGATCACCTCGCGGATGTTCGATTCGCCCGCCATCAGGGCGACGAACCGCTCGATCCCGAGCGCGAAGCCGCCGTGCGGCGGCGCGCCCATCCGGAGGGCGTTGAGGAACCAGCCGAACTTCGCGTGCGCCTCCTCGTCGGACATTCCCATCGCCCGGAAGACCCGCTCCTGCAGCTCTCGCCGGTGGATCCTGATCGATCCCGAGCCGAGCTCCCAGCCGTTCCAGATCAGGTCGTAGTGCTGGCTGAGCGCCGAGCCGGGATCGCTCTCGATCAGATCCTCGTGCTCGGGCACGGGCGCCGTGAAGGGATGGTGGACGAACGTCCACCGCCCCGTCTCCTCGTCGTGGAGGAAGAGCGGAAAGTCGAGGACCCAGAGGAACGCCTCCTGCGAGTCGTCGATCAGGCCGAGCTCCGCGCCGAGGTGAGAGCGCAGCGCGCCCAACACCCGCTCGACCATGGACTCGGTGTCGGCCGCGAAGAGGACGGTCGAGCCGGGCGGCGCGCGAAAGCCCTCCAACTCACGCTCGGAGAGGAACTTCGCGATCGGCGAGCGCACCTCGCCGGACTCGTCGACGACGAGGTAGGCGAGCCCCTTCGCGCCCCACTCCTTCGCGAACTCCTCGAGACGTCCGAGCTCTGCGCGCGAGAACACGCGCGGCGCGACGAGGTATCGGACGACGGGCGCACCCGCGAAGACACCGAACTCCGATCCGCGCGTGAGCTCGGTCGCGTCCTGGATCTCGAGCCCGAAGCGCACGTCGGGCTTGTCGGTGCCGTAGCGGAGCATCGCCTCGGCGTACGCGAGCCGGGGGAACGGACGCGTGGGCGGCGTCCTGCCCGACGCTTCGAACGCCGCGACGACGACCCGCTCGAGCACCTCGAGCACGTCCTCGCGAACCGGGAACGCAAGCTCGAGGTCGAGCTGTCGGAACTCGAACTGGCGATCGGCGCGGAGATCCTCGTCACGCCAGCAGGTCGCGATCTGGTAGTAGCGGTCGAGCCCGCCGACCATGAACAGCTGCTTGAAGAGCTGCGGCGACTGCGCGAGCGCGAAGAACTTGCCCGGCTGCAGCCGGACCGGGACGAGGAAGTCGCGCGCGCCTTCCGGCGTGCCGCGGGTCATGCTCGGAGTCCAGACGTCGACGAAGGCCTGCTCGTCCATCGTGCGCCGGATCGACGCGATCACGTTCGCCGAGAGCCGCAGGTTCCGCTGCATGCGCTCGCGTCGAAGGTCGAGGTAGCGGTAGCGCAGCCGGACGATCTCGTCGACGTTCTCCTCGTCGAGCTGGAAGGGCAGCGGGTCGGAGCGCGAGACGATCTCGAGCTCGTCGACCTGCACCTCGATCTCGCCGGTCGGCAGGTTCGGGTTGACCGCGTCGGGCGCCCGGCGGACGACCTCGCCCCGCGCGCGCAGGACGAACTCGCTGCGGACGTCGTGGGCGACCGCGGCTGCCTCGGCCGCGCGATCGGGGTTCACTACGAGCTGCACGAGCCCCGTGTGGTCGCGCAGGTCGATGAAGACGAGACCGCCGTGATCTCGCCGCCGCGCGGTCCAGCCGGCGAGCGTCAACCGCTGCCCGACGTGCTCGGCGGTGACCTCGCCGCAGTACGTGTCGCGCCACTCGTTCACCCGAGCACCGTAGCCGCGACCTTGTCGACGGTCACGTCCTGCTCGACGTCGCCGCGCTTGATCGTCGCGCCGTCCGCGCGCACGTGAACGAACCCTCGCGCGCCCGAGCGCGCGAGCTGCGTGCGCTGGCCCTTGAGCGAGCGCCCGGCGTAGTCGGCGTCGCACGAGACCCCTGCCGCGCGCAGCTTGGCGAGCTCG
>JBDTVA010000317.1:0-2625 GCA_040007455.1 Actinomycetota bacterium
CGAAGAGGAGGTTCGGGCTCTTCCCGCCAAGCTCGAGCGTCAGACGCTTGATCGGATCGGAGCAAAGCCGCATGATCTCGCCGCCCGTCTTGGTCGAGCCCGTGAAGGCGACCTTGTCGACGCCCGGATGCCTCACGAGGTAGGAGCCCGTGGTCGGACCGTCGCCGGGCACGACGTTGACGACTCCCGCCGGGAAACCGACCTCCACCGCCAGCTCTGCGAGTCGAAGCGCTGTCAGCGGCGTCTGGGGATCGGGCTTCAGGACGATCGTGCAACCCGCGGCGAGCGCGGGCGCGAGCTTCCACGTCGTCATCAGGAACGGGTAGTTCCAGGGAACGATCTGAGCGCACACGCCAACCGGTTCCTTCTGCGAATAGAAGAGGAGCGAGCCGCCGACGGGGTTCGAGCGTCCTGCGATCGACGCGATCGCGGAGGCGAAGAACCGGAAGTGCTCGACGGCGCCCGCGATCTCCGCCTTGACCGAGGTGATCGCCTTGCCGACGTTCCGCGCCTCGAGGTCGGCGAGCTCCTTGCGATTCGCGACGATCGCGTCGGCCAGCGCGTGTAGCAGCCGGGAGCGCTCGTTCGGAGGAGTCTTCGCCCACGGCCCCTCGAGCGCTGCGCGGGCAGCGTCGACGGCGCGGTCGATGTCCACCTCGTTCCCCATCGCCGCGCGGGCGAGCGGCTCCCCGGTCGCGGGCTCGCTCAACTCGCGAGCCTCGCCGGAGGCAGGCTCCGCGAACTCGCCGGCGATGAAGAGCCCGTACTCGCGCTCGGTGGCGACCGCCATCGCGGGACACCCTAACGAAGGCACGGGTTTCTTCCGTCCTGGATCCAGGGTAGGCTCGGTTGGTGTCCAAAACCGTCCACGTCGAGGCAGCTCGGATCCCAGATCGCGATCGGCTGCTCGCGACGTTGCAGGAGCACGGCCTGCCTGCGAGCCCACTCGGCGAAGTCGAGATCGAGATCCCGCTGGACAGCGAGGATGCGGGCGACGAGGTCTACGCGCAGGTCGAGAAGGTCGTGATGACGCTCGGCGCACCGTTCGTCCCGATCAAGCACGAAGGCGTCATCTACGTCCGCCCGCCGGTCGGCTAACCGCCGCCGCGGCCGAAGAACCACCGCTCGAGCGGGCCGAGCAGCTCCTTGCGGGTGAACGGCATGACGCGCTGCGGCCGGCCGTCGTCCTCCGAGACGCGGAGGTCGTCTTCCAGCACCTCGTTCGCCTGCTCCAGCGCGTCCTCGAGCTCGTGGCCCTCGAAGACGTAGTCGTCGGCGCGGGGCTCGTCCGACGCGCGGTGCTCCGGGTTGACCGCGCGCCCCACGGCCCAGAGCGCCCCTTCCCGCCGCTCGATCCAGACGACGATGCGCTCCTCGGCGCCCTCGTCGTCGAATCCGCGGATTTCCCGCTCCGCAAACCGCCCGGAAGTCGCCCTCCGCCTCACAGGGGTCTACGATACGGCCCGTGGGGAGGCTCTCGCAGTTCTTTCGGAACCCGCTCGCGTTCATGCTCGAGCGAACGAGCCAGGAAGACCGGCTCGCCGCCTATGTGATCCGCGAGCACGACCGCGGCCGTACGCTCGAGGACATCCTGAACGACCGCTACGTCCTGAACCGAACGACCCCCCAGCAGCTCCGGCGGCTGCTGGAGAACCCGGACCTCGTCCGCGCGCTCGGAAACGACACGATCGAGTCCGTGCGGACGACGATGACGTCCGTCTAGAGGTCTCGGCCGACGCCGCGCTCGCGGGCGCGCTCGACCACGGCTGCTCCGACCGCCACGTCCCACGCGGCAAGCCCGTTGGACTTGAACACGACGATGTCTTCGTCGCTCGCGCGTCCGTTGAGCTCGCCCGCCACGACGTCGTGCAGCTCGTGGACCTCGAGCCAGTCGAGCAGCCCTTGCGCGACAGGCTCGATCAAGTCGCCCGACTCGAGCTTGGCCTGCTCGCGCGAGTCGCAGCACACGAAGGTCGCGCGCTCCAGGACGGCGTTGTCGAGCTCGCGCGCGTTCGGGTCGTTCGCGCCGACCGCGCAGACGAGCGCGCCGGGTTGCAGCCACTCGCCGCGTAGCACGGGGTCCTTCGACGTCGTGACGGTGACGACGACGTCCTGCTCGCCTGCATCGCGATGCGTCTCGCCTGCCTCGGCGCCCACACGCGCGCAGAAGTCCTCGAGCCGCTCCTCCGAGCGGCAGTACGCGACGACACGCTCGATTGCGGGGACCGCCTCGCGGATGCACGCAACCTGCGACTCGGCCTGCCAGCCGCAGCCGATTACACCAAGACTTCGGGCATCCGACTTGGCGAGGAACTTCGCGGCGATGCCGCTCGCGGCGCCGGTCCGCAGCTGCCCGAGCTTGTCCGCCTCGATCACCGCCGCGAGCTCCGCTCCTGCCAGATCGAAGAGCACGACGACGAACGGCGTGCCGCCCGGAAGCCACGCGTAGGTCTTGAGCCCCGCGAGCCCGAGCTCGCGATCGGCCGCGGCCATATAGGCGAAGACGCCGTCCTCGACAGGGATCCGCGTTCGAGGCCGGTTCTCGACGACGCCGAGGGCGAGCCTGATGAAGCACGCCTCGATCGCGTCGAGCGCCTCCCGCGGCGAGAGCAGCTCGGCGACCTC
>JBDTVA010000318.1:0-2618 GCA_040007455.1 Actinomycetota bacterium
GCCCGCGCGTGCTCGAGCACCTCGTCGACTGCGTGCTCCAGTTCGAGGGCGACCGGTACCACGCACATCGGGTGCTGCGCGCGACGAAGAACCGCTTCGGCTCGACGAACGAGCTCGGGGTGTTTGAGATGACGGGTGCCGGCCTCGTCGGCGTCCCCGATCCGTCGGAGCTCTTCGGGCGCACCGTCGCTGGCGAGCCGGGCAGTGCCGTCGCGTGCGCGCTCGAGGGCACGCGGCCGATCTTGCTCGAGGTGCAGGCGCTCGTCTCGCCCACCGACCTTGCGATGCCGCGCCGTGTCGGGACGGGCGTCGACCCGAAGCGGCTCGCGATGATCATCGCGGTGCTCTCCCGCCACACAGGGCTCGCGCTCGGTCAGGCGGACGTGTTCGTGAACGTCGCCGGCGGCGTTCGCGTCGACGAACCGGGCGCAGACCTGCCGATCGCGCTCGCGATCGCGTCCGCGGCGAAGGGCCAGCCGGTGCACGAAGGACTCGCCACGTTCGGCGAGATCGGTCTGACCGGCCGCCTTCGTCCCGCCGCGCAGGCCGAGCGGCGCCTGGAGGAAATCGCCAAGCTCGGGTTGAGGACGGCCCTTGTGCCGGCAGGAACGAAGCCGCATGGCAAACTGGCTCTGCTCCAGGTGGAGACGCTGAAAGAAGCGACGAGAGAAGGACTCGATGCCGGAGGAGCGGCGGAAGGATAAGCCGGAAGGATGGGCGCCGGAGCTCGGCGTTACGCGAAGGCGAGCGGAGCTCGACCTCCGTCGCGACCCGGTCCTGCTCACCGCGATCTCCCAGGTCGCGCCGGGCACCGATCTACGGCAGGGGATCGACGACATCATCCGCTCCCGCGGGGGAGCGCTGATCGTGATCGGCGAGCCGGAGGAGCTCTCGTTCCTCTACTCGGGCGGGATGAAGCTCGACCTCGCGTTCTCCCCCCAGCTCCTCTACGAGCTCGCGAAGATGGACGGCGCGATCATCGCCAACGGTGAGCTGACGAAGCTCGCGTACGCGAACGTCCAGCTGATGCCCGACCCGACGATCGCCTCGAACGAGACGGGAACGCGGCACAGGACCGCCGAGCGTGTCGCGAAGCAGACGGGCGCGCTCGTGGTCTCGATCTCGCAGCAGCGCGAGACCGTGACAGTCTTCCTCGGACAACGCCGCTACCAGCTCGAATCGATCGCGGACGTGCTCGCGAAGACGAACCAGGCGCTCGCGACGCTCGAGACCTTCCGGCAGCGGCTCGACCAGGTGCTGACGCGCCTGACGGCGCTCGAGTTCCAGAACGCCGTTGTGCTCGACGACGTCCTCGTCGTCCTCCAGCGGGCGGAGCTCGCGACGCGAATGGGGGAGGAGGTCGAGCGCGCCTGCATCGAGCTCGGAACGGAAGGTCGGATGATCCGGATGCAGCTGGAGGAACTCGTCGGCGAGGTCCCGCGCGTGAAGGCGGCGGTCGTCTACGACTACCACTCGCAGGGCGGCATCGACGCGACGCGTGAGGGTCTGCAGGCGCTCACGGAGCTGGCCTACAGTGATCTGCTCGAGTTCGAGTTCCTCGCCGTGCTGGGCTACGCGGCCACGACGAACCCGCTCGACCATTCGGTGCAGCCCCGCGGCTACCGCGTTCTCTCCCACATCCCACGCTTGCCGGACAGCGTCATCCGGCACGTCGTCGAGCAACTGGCGAACCTCGAGGCGATCGTCCGGGCGTCCCAGCGGGACCTGGAAGCGGTGGACGGGGTGGGGGCCGTTCGGGCCAGGGACATCCGGGAGGGCCTGCGCCGCCTCCAGGAGCACAACCTCGTCGACAGATACCTGCAGTTGTAGCGTCGAAGTTCGCAAAGAGCAGGGGTTTTGCCCAAAACCCCTGGAAATGCTACGATTCTGTAACTGTCGCCGGCGCAGCACGAAGCGCCGGCTTCTTGGCGGATGAGGCATTCCAGAACGGGAGGACGCGGCTTGTTCAAGGTCGGCGCGAAGGTGGTCTACCCCCACCACGGGGCGGGAACAGTTGTCAAGAAGGAATCGCGCGAGGTGCTGGGTCAGAAGCGCGACTACCTGACGATCCGGATCCTCCACAACGACATGACGGTCCAGGTTCCCGCCGAGAACGCCGAGGCGGTAGGCCTTCGGCCCGTGATCGACGAGAAGATGGTCGAGGTCGTCGTGAAGGCGCTCAGGGGCGGCGGCACGCAGATGCCGAAGAACTGGAATCGCCGCTTCAAGCACAACCGCGACAAGATGAAGACCGGCGACGTGCTGGAGCTGGCAGAGGTCGTTCGCAACCTCTCCCTCCGGGATCACGAGAAGGGCCTGTCGACCGGCGAGAAGCAGATGTTCGTGAAGGCGAAGAAGATCCTCGCCTCCGAGCTGATGTACGCGAAGGGCATGGACGCCGAAGAGGCCGCAGAGTGGCTCGAGGACGTCCTGTCCAACGCCGGCGCCAACGGCGGCAAGAAGCGCACCACACGCGCTAAGACCGCTGCGGCAGCGCGCTAGTTCCCAATGACTGTCTGGGCCGTTCTCGCCGCGGCAGGAAGCGGCGAGCGGCTCGGGCTGGACCGGCCGAAGGCGTTCGCGAACCTGCGCGACCGACCGCTGCTCGCCGAGCCGCT
>JBDTVA010000319.1:0-2616 GCA_040007455.1 Actinomycetota bacterium
TCGTGCCGCCGGGCGCCTGGCACGCCGTCGCGAACACCGGCGACGTCGACGTCGTGACGGTGTTCGGGTTCCCGGCGCCCGACTACCCGGCGACGGAACAGCGCGAACCGCCCGGCCCGTGACCGAGGCGCCTTCGGGCAAGACGACGCCGCGCGTTCTGTGCACCCGTCGTCTCACCGCCGGCACGCTCCGCGGGCTCGCTGAGTCGTTCGACCTGGATCTGCACGACTCCGAGCTTCCGATGCAGCGCGACGAGCTGCTCCAGCGTGCCCACGGAGTCGACGGGATCCTCACGATGCTGAACGACCGCGTCGACGCCGAGCTGCTCGACGCGGCCGGCCCTCAACTTCGAATCGTCGCCAACTTCGCCGTCGGGCTCGACAACGTGGACATCGACGCCGCGACGACGCGAGGCGTCCTCGTGTCGAACACTCCCGGCGCGGTGACGCGGCCGACCGCGGAGCTCGCGATCGCGTTGACGCTGGCGCTCCTCCGCCGAGTGGCGGAAGGAGATCGACGCCTTCGGCGGGGCGACCCCTGGGAGTGGACGCCCACGTGGATGCTCGGCTCCGCGCTGGCGGGGCGGACCTTCGGCGTCGTCGGCTACGGCCGCATCGGAAGAGAGGTGGCGCGTCTCGCGAGAGCGTTCGAGATGGGCGTCGTGTACACGAGGCCGGGCGGTCCACTGGACGGGGAGCCCGGCTGGCTGTCCCACGACGAGCTCCTCGCGCGCGCGGACGTCGTCAGCCTGCACTGTCCGCTCAACGACGACACCCGGCACCTGATCGACTGGGACGCGCTCTCGCTGATGAAGCCGAGCGCGGTGCTCGTCAACACGTCGCGCGGTCCCGTCGTGCGCGAACAGGCTCTTGTTGAGGGTCTCCGCGAGGGCGCGATCGCGGGAGCCGCCCTCGATGTCTTCGAGTTCGAGCCAGCCGTGACCGCGGAGCTCCTCGACCTGCAGAACGTCGTCGTGACCCCACACCTGGGAAGCGGCACCTGGGAAGCGCGAGAGGAGATGGGCGCTCTTTGTGTCTCGGCGCTCGAGGCGGTGCTGCTGAGGGACGTCCGGCCGGACAACGCAGTGAACGTCCCCGACTTGCGCGCAGTCTCGACCTAGTGGCAGGGAAGCGTGTCGAACTCAGAGGGCATCTTTCCGCGAGTGCGCGTCAAGGGCGTGCACAGAGCCGCTCTTCGGGAAGGACAACCCGCACCGCGGCGTCTATATCTGCTTCAGGCACATTCTCCCGCAACGGCGCCTGATACACAGAATGAGGCGTCTGGCTGCAGGACAGAATTCCCGTGACGTCGCGGCGCCTGATCGGTAGCGCCGTGGCGCTGTCAGAGCGGGCCGCCGAACCGGCACCGCGTCGATAGCCGTCGCGTTACGGATCTACCGTCCGTGCTACCGAACTGAGCCAATCTGGCGTGACTCAAGAGCAGCGAACGTGGCTCTACAAACCCGAATCTGCGCCATGTGGCCTCGCTTGGCTGATATCGCACCCAGGAGGTCGCCGGTTCGAGCCCGGCTCGCTCCATCAGGTTGTCGTCGGCGACGACGACGCGAGTGTTCATCGAGCACTTTCCTTCTCCGGACGGCGCCGCCGCGGCCGCGCGGCGACTCGCGGCGCGCCGCTCTTCGCGGACTCGAGCAGGCGGCTCGCCACCAGATACCGCCGCACGTTCACCGGCGTCGGCTCCTCCGAGAGGTCGAGCACTGCGTCACGGAACGCGGCTTGGAGATCAAACGGCTGCATCGCCCGCCACCATCGCGGATGCGCTCGCCCGTGTCGTCACGGCGGCCGGTAAGTGCTCGTTCGGGGCCGCCGGAGTCTCGGCTTCAACGCTAGCCGGAAGGAAGAACGGCGCTGTCGGCGATGACACCGCGCGGGCCGACCTGACGATCGCAACAGCCGCCGTGACACGGTCGAGTCGGCGCCGCCGGGCCGGGCGCGCGTGCGTCTCGTTCGAGGTCGAGTCCTTGCCGCCCGCGAGCACGTTGCGTGCGGACTCGAGGATGTCGGCGCCTGTGTTCGCGTGGCCGTCGGTGCAAGGCCGGCGCAGGTTCTGCCTCTGCCCACGCAAACACTCGATCTCGTTCTTGGTGAACGCACTCATTGCCGCTCCGTCACGCCGCGAACGGCACGTCGGCTCGCGCGCGGCGACCGTGGATCGCCTGGGCGCAGTCGTCGCAAAGAGCCGGGTCCAGCCGCGGCGGCTCCGCGAACTCGTAGGACCTGAGTTCCCGGATCACGTTCTCCGCCGGCACCCACCTCGCGCCGCGCCGGACGCTGAAGCAGAGAGAACACGCGACCAGGGGAACCTCGGGCTCCGCCTGTGGCGGTGGAAGGTGAACGAGGCGAGGGAGGTCCGGGTACATGGTGAGCCCCTTTCTGGTGGGTGACGACTGCCGTCGAGGATCGCCTCTGCGCGCCTTCGCGTCGTCGCCACCAGCCACCATCTACCGTTCCCCGCTGACCCGAATTCGCCAGTACCTGCTGGCGGCTATGCCTTATCCGGCTGTCCCTGCGCGCGTGACGTTCGGCGTAGAGATGTGGCGTGCCGGAACGTCGCCCAACTGAGCCGAACAGCGTGCACAGGAGCTAGTTGTGCGTT
>JBDTVA010000320.1:0-2598 GCA_040007455.1 Actinomycetota bacterium
TCGGCGAGCTTGCCGACGTCGGTGCGCATGCCGTCGACCGGCGTGTGGTCGAGCTTGTAGTCACTGGTGTGGACGATCAGGCCGGCAGGGGTGTCCAGGACGACGGCGACGTTGTCCGGGATCGAGTGCGCCATGCGCACGAACTCCAGCTTGAACGGGCCGACCTCGATCGGCGGGTCGTCCGGGTCGACCTCCCGGAGCTCGGTCGAGTTGCCGAGGCCGTGCTCGTCGAGCTTGGACTTGATCAGCCCGAGCGTCAACCGGGTCGCCAGCACCTGCGCGACCTTGATCTCGCGCAGCACGTACGGCAATGATCCGACGTGGTCCTCGTGGCCGTGCGTGAGCACGATTGCGCGGACGTTGACCTTCCGGAGGTAGTCGAAGTCGGGAAGCACGAGGTCGACGCCGAGATGCTCGTCGCGCGGAAACGCGAGGCCGGCGTCGACGACGACGGCATCGCCGCGGTACTCGTAGACGGTCATGTTCTTGCCGACCTCGCCGAGGCCGCCGAGCGGGATGATGCGGACGGGATCCACCGGTTGAGTGTAGGTGCGGCCGCCTAGACGCGAGCGGGCTCGAGCAGCTTCAGCCGCTCGAGGCAGCCGCGCACGGCCTCGCGCTCGTCGTCCGTCGGGTCGACGAGCGGCAGGCGGTGGCCCCCCACGTCGTGGCCGAGCAGGTTGAGCGCACACTTGATCGCGATCGGGTTCCCGACCACCTTCAGGAGGTCGTACGCCGCCTCGAGCTCGCGGTCGATCGCCCGCGCTCCGTCGAGGTCGCCCGAACGGCCGAGCCGCACCTGCTCCTTCACGCGAGGGCCGACCACGTGGGTGTGCACGCACACCCCGCCGACGCCGCCGAGCTCGAGGAAGGGCTGGATGATGTTGTCGTCGCCGGCGTAGAGGTCGAGCCCGAGCTCGACGATCCGCTTCGCCTGGGAGAGGTCGTCGTTCGCCTGCTTGACCGCCCGCACGTTCGGGATCTCGGCGAGCTCGGCGATCGTCTCCGGCTCGATGTTGATCACGACGCGGGCCGGAATGTTGTAGACGACGATCGGCTTGTCGCTCGCCTGCGCGACTGCCTTGAAGTGCTCGACGATCCCGCGCTGCGGGGGCTTGTTGTAGTACGGGGTAACCACGAGGAACCCGTCGACTCCCAGCTCGTGCGCCTGCTCGGTCAGGTGCACCGAGTGCGCAGTCGAGTACGTGCCGGTGCCCGCGACGACGGTCGCACGGCCCTCGAGCTCGGCCACCGCGGTCGCGAAGAGCGACAGGCGCTCCTCGTCAGTGAGGGTGGGCGACTCACCGGTCGTGCCCGCGACGACGACGCCGTCGGAGCCGTTGTCGACGAGGAAGCGGCAGAGCTCCCGGAACTTGTCGAAGTCGACCGCACCGCGCGAGTCGAACGGCGTGACGGCCGCGGTCAGGACCTCGCCCAGCACGGCGCGATTCTACTCCTGCAGCAGGGCGTCGAGCCCGACGGTGAGCCCCGGAGGGAGCGAGGGCAGCCGTTCGAGCGCGATCAGGACCCCGGGGACGAACGCCTCGCGCGAGCTCGTGTCGTGACGGATCGTCAGCGTCTGGCCCTGGCCGCCGAAGACGACCTCCTGGTGCGCGACGAGCCCCGGCAGGCGCACCGAGTGGATCGGCACATCGCCACCCATCAGCTCGGCGGTCGCGTTCGCGGTGCCGGACGGTGCGTCACGCTTCGTGTCCGCATGCAGCTCGACGATCTCCGCGTTCGGCATCACCTTGGCCGCTTCCGCCGCGAAGCGCATCATCAGGACTGCACCGAGCGCGAAGTTCGGGGCGTGGAACAGCGCGAGCCCGCGCTCGCGCGCGGCCTCGCCGAGCTGCGTCAGGTCCGCGCCCGTCGTGCCCACGACGCACGGAACGCCGGCCTCGAGCGCAAGCTCGACGTTCGCCGTCACCGCCTCCGGCGTCGTGAAGTCGACCATCGCCTCGGCGCGCTCCAGGTTGACGAGCTCGTGGCCCGCCGCCTCGAGCGCGGGCGCGAGGACCGAGCCGACCTTGCCGCCGGCTCCGAGGAGCGCGACCTTCATGCTGCGGCGAGCGCTCGCAGGCCCGGGTGCAGCCGCCCGAGCGCGCGCTTGAAGCGCGCCTCGCTGGGGCCGATCCCCGACGCAGAGAGCCGCTCGGGTGCGAGCAGCAGCGCGGCGAGCTCCGCGACGCCGTCGGGCTCGACCACGTCGATCTCGGCCATGATCCGCTCGAAGGAGAGGAGCTCGGTGTCGGTGATCAGCGACTTGCCGAGCCGGCTCATCCGGTTCGAGGTCGACTCCATCGACAGAGTCAGTCTGCCCTTCAGGTTCTCCTTCGCGCGCTCGAGCTCGTTCGGGCGGAGGTTCCCCGCGGCGATGTCGGCGATCTGCTCGGCGGCGATCTCGAGCGCCGGCCCGAGGTTCTCCTCGCGCGTGCCGATGTAGACGCCGAACAGGCCGGTGTCCGAGTACTGCGCGCCGAAGCTGTACACCGCGTACGCCATGCCTCGCTTCTCGCGGATCTCTTGGAAGAGGCGCGACGACGCCGAACCGCCGAGGATCCCGTCGAGCAGGGACGCGGCGAAGCGGCGGCGGTC
>JBDTVA010000321.1:0-2589 GCA_040007455.1 Actinomycetota bacterium
CGGTCGCGGCGACCGACGAAGCGGACGCGCACCCCTTCTTTGGCCAGGTCGGGCAGCTCACGCTCGATCGTGTCGCCGAAGATCTCCATCAGGTCCTCGACCTCGTCGATCGGCCGCGACCAGTTCTCGGTCGAGAACGCGTACACGGCGAGCGATTCGACGCCAAGGTCGATCGCCGCCTCGACCGTGCGGCGGAGCGCCTTCGTCCCGGCGCGATGGCCCTCGGCAACGGGCAGGCCCCGCTGCTCGGCCCAGCGGCCGTTGCCGTCCATGATCACCGCGACGGCGCGGGCGAGCTCGGTCGCCGCCATCAGACTTCCAAGATCTCTGCTTCTTTGTGCTTGAGCGCGTCGTCGATCGTCTTGATGTGCTCGTCCGTGAGCTTCTGCACGCGCTCTTCGCCGCGGTGCTCCTCGTCCGAGCCGACCTCACCCTTGTTCACGAGCTCCTTCATGTGGTGCAACACGTCGCGCCGAACGTTCCGCACGGCGATGCGGCCCTCCTCTGCGAGGTGGCGCACGACCTTGACGAGCTCTTTCCGTCGCTCCTCCGTGAGCTGCGGGATCGGGAGCCGAATCACTTTTCCATCGTTGGCTGGGGTGAGCCCGAGGTCCGACTCCTGAATCGCCTTCTCGATCTGCTTCATCGAGCTCGGGTCGAAGGGTTGGATCGTCAGCATCCGGGGCTCGGGGACATTGATCGTCGCGAGCTGCTTGAGCGGCGTCTCCTGTCCGTAGTAGTCGATCACGATGCGGTCGAGAAGCGCCGCCGACGCGCGGCCCGTGCGCACGGTGTTGAACTCGTTGCGCGCGTGCTCCACGGCGGCGCCCATCCTCCGCTGCCCGTCCTGCATCAACTCGTCGACCGTCACGCCGCCGCCTTCCCGTTCGAGATGATCGTTCCCACGCGCTCTCCGTCGACGACGCGGCGGAGGTTGCCCTCCCCGCTGCCGAAGACGTAGATCGGCAGGTCGTTGTCCATGCAGAGCGAGAGCGCGGTCGTGTCCATGACCTTGAGCCCGCGCTCGATCGCCTGGCGGTGCGTGAGCTCCGGGATGAACTCTGCGGTCGGGTCGGTGTTCGGGTCGGCGGTGTAGACGCCGCGCGCACCGTGCTTCGCCATCAGGATCGCGGCCGCGCCGATCTCGAGCGCGCGGAGTGCCGCTGCGGTGTCCGTTGTGAAGTACGGGTTGCCCGTGCCCGCCGCGAAGATCACGATCCGCCGCTTCTCGAGGTGGCGGATCGCCCGGCGGCGGATGTACGGCTCGGCGACGTCGGCGATGTCGAGTGCCGACTGCACGCGGGTCTCCGCCCCTGCGCGCTCGAGGGCGTCCTGGAGAGCCAGCGCGTTCATCACCGTGGCCAACATTCCCATGTAGTCGGCCGTCGCGCGGTCCATTCCTTCCGCGGAGGCTTCGAGCCCGCGGTAGAGGTTCCCTGCGCCGACCACGACCGCGAGCTCGGCCACGCCCGCGACGTCGGCGATCTCACGGGCCAGCTCGTCGATCGTCGCTGAGTCGAGCCCGTACTCCCGAGGCCCCATCAGCGCCTCGCCCGAGAGCTTCAGCAGCACGCGGCGAAACGGTTCGCCGGCCGCCCTTGCGGCCGCGGGCGATTCCTGCGGCCGGACCGCCATCAGCCGGAGAGCGAGATCCGCTCGAACTCGGCGACCTGGGCGCCTTCGTCTTCGAGGGCCTGGCCGACCGTCTTCGCCGTGTCGTGGATCCACGGCTGCTCGGCCAGGACCTGCGCGGCGAAGAAGCGCTTGTTGATCATCCCTTCGACGATCTTCTCACGCGCCTGCTCCGGCTTCGACTTGACCTCGTCGGACGCGAGCAGGATGTCGCGCTCTGCGGTCACGAGCTCGTCGGGCACGTCCTCGCGTCCGATGTACTGCGGCGCGGAGGCGGCGATGTGCATCGCGACCTTACGGGCGAGCTCGGGCGAGCCGCCGCGGAGCTGCACGAGCACACCGAGCTTGTTCGCGGGCGGATGCGCGTACCCCTCGAGCGTCCCGGTGTCGATGCGCTCGAAGCGGGCGGGCGACACGATCTGGATGTTCTCGCCGAGCTTCGCGGTGAGCTCCTTGCGCTCTTCGTCGAGCTTTGCCTCGGCGCCGACCCCCTCTTGGTCAACGAGCTCGAGGACCTTCTTCGCGAACGCGAGGAACGCGTCGTTGTTCGAGACCGGCTCCGTCTCGCAGCCGACGCCGACGATCGTCCCGCGGCTGCCGTCCTCGTGGATCCGGTACCCGACCTTGCCTTCGGTGGTCACCCTGCTCGCGCGCTTGTCGGCGCTCGCCATCCCCTTCTCGCGCAGGAGCTTCTTCGCCTCGTCGACGTCGCCGCCGGTGTCCTGCAGCGCACGTTTTGCGTCCATGATCCCCGCGCCGGTCATCTCGCGGAGCTCCTTGACGAGCGTGGCGGAGATCGCCGTCACGTGGTCACCTCTTCGGCGACGGGCTCCTCCTTCTGCGAGGCCTGCTCGTCGTCGCCCTCCGGCACGGTCTCGGTCTCCGGCTCCGGTGCCGGGCGACTGAGCTCCTGCTCCGTCACGCGTGTCGTGCCGGCGGCGATCCCGTCCGCGATGA
>JBDTVA010000322.1:0-2581 GCA_040007455.1 Actinomycetota bacterium
GCCTCCTGGCTCTTGAGTGTCAGCTTGTTGAAGTCCATTCGCTACTGCCTTTGCGGAAGCCGCTCCTCGCGATAGAGCACGAGATCGCGGCGGTACTGTCGGTGAACGTTCTGCACCTCGTCGCGCAGCTGGCGCTGCAGGCGGTCGATGTGCGCGTGCGCCTTCTGCAGCTCGTCCTCGAGGCGGAGCACGAGCTCGACGCCCGCGAGGTTGAGGCCGAGGTCGGTCGTGAGCTTCTGGATCAGCTGAAGCCGCTCGATGTCGATGTCGGAGTAGAGGCGCGTGTTGCCCGCGGTCCGCTGCGGGTTGAGGAGCCCCTTCTGCTCGTAGATGCGAAGCGTCTGCGGATGCATGCCGACGATGTCGGCCGCGACGCTGATCATGTAGCGCGCACGGTTGTCCACTACGTGGCCTTCCGGAATTCCTCGAGCAGCTGGCGCTGCTTCTTGTTCAGCCGCTTCGGCACCTCGAGCTTGAGACGCGCGAGCACGTCGCCCTTGCCGCCGCCCGAGAGCCTCGGCGCGCCGCGGCCGCGGATCCGGAGCAGCTTGCCGTCCTCCGAGCCGGCCGGCACCTTGAGCGAGACGGCGCCCTCGGGCGTCGGCACCTCGACGGTCGTGCCGAGGGCAGCGTCGGGGAACGACACCGGCACCGTCACGAGTAGGTCGTTGCCGCGACGCTCGTACGTGTCCGAGGGCTCGACGTGCGTGACGACGTAGAGGTCGCCGGCAGGTGCGCCGCCGTACCCGGCCTCGCCCTTGCCCTTGAGGCGAATGCGGGTGCCGTCCTTGACGCCGGCGGGGATCTTGACCGTGTAGCGCTTCGTGCGGCGCTCGCGCCCGGATCCCTTGCATTTGGGACACGGGTCTTCGATCACCGTGCCGTTGCCGCGGCAGCGGGGGCACGGCTGCGAGAGCGCGAAGAGCCCCTGCGACTCGGAGACGACGCCGCGCCCGTTGCACTCCGGGCAGATGCGTGGGGACGTGCCGGGCTTCGCGCCGGAGCCGTGGCACTCCGAACATGCCGTCTCGAGCTCGACGGGCACCTGCACCTGCGCGCCCTTCAGCGAGTCCTCGAAGGAGACGTGGACGTGGGCCTCGACGTCGGAGCCGCGCTGCCCGCGCTGCTGCTGACGCTGCTGGCGCCCACGGCCGCCGCCGCCGAAGAGCCCACCGAACAGATCGGAGAGGTCGCCGAGGTCGCCGACGTCGAAGTTGAAGCCGCCGCCCGGTTGTCCGCCGCGCGCACCGTTTGCGCCGAAGGCGTCGTACTGCTTGCGCTTGTCGGGATCCTTCAGCACGTCGTACGCCGACTGGACCTCCTTGAAGCGCGCCTCCGCGCTGTCGTCGCCCGGGTTGCGATCGGGGTGATGCTCGCGAGCGAGTTTCCGGTACGCCTTCTTGATCTCTTCCTGCGACGCGCCCTTCGGAACGCCGAGCGTTTCGTAGAGCGACGTCATTCGGCGATCGTCACCCTGGCCGGGCGCAGCACGTGGTCGCCGAGCCGGTAGCCCTTCTGGAGCACCTCGAGCACCGTGCCGGCCTCCGCGTCGGAGGGCTGCGAGAGCAGCGCCTCGTGCACGTGCGGGTCGAACGCGCCGTCGGTCGCGATTTCCGTGAG
This sequence comes from Actinomycetota bacterium, assembly GCA_040007455.1. Classification (GTDB taxonomy): domain Bacteria; phylum Actinomycetota; class Thermoleophilia; order Gaiellales; family Gaiellaceae; genus JACCTU01. The sequence goes on from JBDTVA010000322.1 coordinate 1,621, forward strand.
CCCTTCCTTCGAGAGCACGTCCATCAGCTGTCGGTGGACGAGCCGAACGCCGTCCTCGAGCGCCGCCTCTTCGTGCTGCTCCGCCGCCTCGAGCGCGCGGCCGAGGTCGTCGAGCACCGGCAGGAGCTCCTTCACGAGCCGCTCGTGTGCGCGCTCGACGAGCGCCTGCTGGTCGCGCGCGGCCCGCTTGCGGTAGTTCTCGAACTCCGCCTGCAGGCGCTGGAGCCGGTCAACGAGCTCGTCGCGTTCAACGGCGAGCTCGTCGACCTGATCCTCCTGGGTGTTCTCGACCTCTTCGGTCACTACGAGGTCTTCGCTTCTTCTTCGTCGATGACCTCGTATTCACCCTCCTCGACGACCTCGTCGTCGGAGGTGGGCGCGCCGTTGCCGGCGGGCGAAGCCTGCGCCTGCGCGGTCGCCTGTGCGTAGACCGCCTCGGCGAGCTTGCGGGACGCCTCCTCGAGCGCGTCCGTCTTGCTGCGGATCTCGTTCACGTCGGTCGACTCGAGCACGCCGCGAAGCTCCATCACGCGACCCTCGATCGTCGAGGCGTCGCTCTCGTCGAGCTTGTCGCGATGCTCCTTGAGCGTGCGCTCGGTCTGGTACGCGAGCTGCTCGGCCACGTTGCGTGCGTCGGCGAGCTCGCGCAGGCGGTGCGCTTCCTCGGCGTGCGCCTCGGCGTCCTTGATCATCCGCTGGACCTCGTCCTCCTTGAGGCCCGAGCCGCCCTCGATCCGGATCTGCTGCTCGTTCCCGGTGCCGAGGTCCTTCGCGCTCACGTTGATGATCCCGTTCGCGTCGATGTCGAACGCGACCTCTACCTGCGGCATGCCACGAGGTGCGGGCGGGATCCCGACGAGCTGGAACTTGCCGAGCGTCTTGTTGAACGAGGCCATCTCCGACTCGCCCTGGAGCACGTGCACCTCGACGGAGGGCTGGTTGTCCTCGGCCGTCGTGAACG
>JBDTVA010000323.1:0-2569 GCA_040007455.1 Actinomycetota bacterium
TGCTCGAGCTGGTCGTCGGCGGCAAGGCGAGGGGCTACCCGATCCAGATCCTGATCTGGCACGAGATCGCGAACGACGAGATCGCGGGCGTCCCGGTGTCGGTCACGTTCTGCCCGCTCTGCAACACCGCCGTCGTCTTCGACCGCCGCGTCAAAGGTCGCGTGCTCGACTTCGGCGTCAGCGGCAACCTCCGCAACTCCGACCTCGTCATGTACGACCGCCAGACCGAGTCGTGGTGGCAGCAGTTCGGCGGCCAGGCACTCGTCGGCGAGCTCGCAGGCACCCGGCTCCGGAAGCTCCCGGCCCGCATCGTCAGCTGGGCGGAGTTCCAGCGCGAGCACCCGGACGGCGAGGTACTCACCCGGGACACGGGCAACCGGCGATCGTACGGGCAGAATCCCTACCCCGGCTACGACGACGTCTCGAGCCCCCCGTACTTCCCGACCAGGAACGCGGACGATCGACGACTCCCGGCCAAGGCGCGCGTCGTGCTGCTCGAGAGCGGCAACGAGGCCGCGGTCGTACCACACTCCGTACTCGCCCGTCGCCGCGTCGTCCGCGTCCGCCTCGGCGACCGCACGTTCGTCGTCCGCGCGAGAGGCCGCGCCGCTTCGGCGCTCGACAGCGATTCGGTCGAGGGCGGCCGCTCGATCCTGACCGTCGACGTACGCGTCGCGGGTCGACCAGTGCCCTTCGACCAGCCGTTCTGGTTCGCGGTCGCAGCGTTTCGACCCGACGTGCAGATCGTTCGCTGAGCGGAACCCAAACGCGCAGTCCGACCAGACTGCGCCCTGAGCAAAGGAGTGAACAGATGGTGAAGGCAGCGATTCTTCTTCTGGCCGACATTGAGACGCACGGTGACATGGGCCGGGCGGCGAATGCCTTGATGACAGTCCAGGAGTTCAAGGACGAGGGCGACGAGGTAACGCTGATCTTCGACGGCGCCGGAGTGCGTTGGGCAGCTGAGCTGGCGAAGCCCGACAATAAGCTGAACCCGTCCTTCGAGAAGGTGAAGGACAAGGTGGCGGGCGCGTGCCACTACTGCGCCGGCGCGTTCGGCGTCCGGGAGGAACTGGAGGCCCAGGGCATGCCGCTGCTCCGCGACCATAAAGGTCATCCGAGCATTCGCGGGCTTGTCGCCGACGGCTACGAGGTGATCACCTTCTGATCGCCTTCTGACGCTCGGCCTGGCGCCGTTGACGAGCTCGCGGGCTGCAGGGGGTCGGGGCCCGCGTCCGAGACCCCGCGGGACGTGGCGGGTACCCGATGGCTGCCAGAGTGCAGTTCGAGTCATTGCTCACCGCGCAGGAAGAACGAGCGCCGCCACTTCGTTCTCACATATCATCCTTTCGTGATACGAGACAGGAGGCTTCGGTGGCGAGACAGCGATTCGAGATCACGGGCATGACCTGCGACCACTGTGCGGTAAAGGTCGAGGCAGTTCTGGAGGATGCGGGCGCCCAAGGGGTGTTCGTCGACTACCGGCGCGGCTTCGCGGAGTTCGAGGCCGAGGGTGTCGACTTCGAGCAGGCACGTGCCTTTCTGCGCGACACGAGTTACGAGCTCGGGGAGCCGCTCCCGATCGAGGGCGACGGCAGCCCGAAGCCGCTCGAGGCGCTCACCGGCGAGGAGTCGGGCGAGTTCGAGTACGACCTGGCGATCGTCGGGGCGGGTGCGGCGGCGTTCGCGGCGGCGATTCAGGCGTTCGAGCGAGGCGCCAGGGTGGCGATTGTCGAGCACGGCACCGTCGGCGGCACCTGCGTGAACATCGGCTGCGTCCCGTCGAAAGCGATGCTTCGCGCCGGCGAGACCTACAGTTCGGCTCGTCACAACCCCCACCGAGGCGCGCCGACCTCGGCCGGCCCCGTCGACCTGGCGACGCTTGTCGCCCAGAAGGACGCGCTCGTCGAGACGATGCGCAGGGAAAAGTACTGCGACCTGATCGACGAGTACGGCTGGGATCTCGTCAAGGGGCACGCAGAGTTCGCCGACGCCGAGACGCTGCTCGTCGACGGCAAGCCGCTGCGGGCGCGGCGCTACCTGGTCGCTACCGGCGCCCGCCCGGCGATCCCACCGATCGACGGTCTCGAAGAGACTGGCTATGTCACCTCGACCAGCGGGCTCGAGCTGAAGCAGCTGCCGAAGCGGCTGCTGGTGGTTGGCGGCAACTACATCGGTCTCGAGCTGGGGCAGCTGTACGCGCACCTCGGCTCGGAAGTGGTGCTGTTCGAGCTGCTCGAACGGATCTCGCCGCTCGAGGAGCCCGAGGTCGCCGAGACGCTGACCGAGATCCTCGAAGCGGACGCGATCCAGCTCGTGACCGGTGCCAGAGTCGTCCGTGCCGGTCGCGACGGCGGGCAGAAGACCCTGACCGTGATGGTGGACGGCGAGGAGCAGGTCTTCCGTGGCGACGAGATCCTGATCGCCGCCGGCCGCCGGCCGAACACCGACAAGCTCGGGGTCGACCGTGCCGGCGTCGAAATCGATGAGCGCGGCGCTATCCGCACCGACGACACGCAGCGGACGTCGAACCCGCGCGTGTACGCCGCCGGCGACTGCACCGCCTCGC
>JBDTVA010000324.1:0-2563 GCA_040007455.1 Actinomycetota bacterium
GTCATCGCCGCTTGCTGCCTCGGCTTCGTGACAGCAACGGCGAGTTCGTCACCGGTGGTGCGCGACACGACGCCACGGTGGGTCGGAACCGCGATCAACCGGCTCGCCAAGCTCGCGGTGAAGCCGGCTGCACCGATGACCGGATACTCGCGCGCGAAGTTCGGGCCCGCATGGCAGGACGTCGATCGCAATCACTGCAACACGCGCGATGACATCCTCAAGCGCGACCTCAGGCCGTTCACGCTCAAGCCAGGCTCGAAGTGCATCGTCTTGAGCGGCGATCTGCACGATCCGTACACCGGCAAGGTCATCCACTTCGTGCGTGGCGCAGCCTCGACCGTCGTGCAGATCGACCACGTCGTCGCGCTTGCCGCGGCGTGGCGCACCGGTGCCGCCGACTGGCGGCCGCACCGGCGGCTGTTCTATGCGAACGACCCGGACGTGCTTCTCGCCGTCGACGGGCCTGCGAACGAACAGAAGAGCGACGGCGACGCGTCCGAGTGGGTCGCGCCGCAGTACACGTGCCGCTACGTCGCGCAGCAGATCGCGATCAAGAAGAAGTACACGCTCTGGGTCACGGCCGCGGAGCATGACCGCGTGGCGCAGTACCTCGCGGGCTGCTCGGCGCCTTGAGCGAAGGAAGCGGCGAAAAAGAGCCACAATGCGATCTGCATGGTCGAGGCGTGGCGAGACGAGCTCGGAGCCCGGGGAGCCCGTGCGCGCCGGCTTTCCAGTTCCGCTCGTCGTCGACGCGCTGCGTGAAAGCGGAGCGAGGCGTGTCGGTGTCGTGGGCCTCGACCGGATGCCGGTCCGCGCCTTCCAAGCACTCACGGGGGGCACTCGTGAGCTCGAGCTCGTCGATCTCGACGCGTCGTATGCGCTGCTGCGGCGACGCAAGAGCCCGTTCGAGATCGGGCTGCTGCGTGAGACAGCACGCGTGACCGACCAGATGCTCGACGCGGCGCGGGCGCAGATACGCGTCGGCGCGCGAGAGACGGAGATTGCCGCGGCGCTGGCAGCGATCCCGCTCGCAGTTGGCGGCGAGTGCGCGTTCGAGCCCTCGGTCGTCGCCGGCGTCGACGATCCCGTGCCGATCCGGAGAGCGACCGCCCGGACGCTGAAGATCGGCAACAGCGTCATGGTCGATGTCGGTGCGTCCCTGCAGGGCTATCAAGGCGATGCCACGCGCACCTTCGTGCTCGGCACGCCGAGCAGTGCACAGCTCGCGGCCTGGGATGTCGTCTGTCGTGCCTACGAGGCTGCGCTGAACCTCGCGCGCCCCGGCGTGCCCTGTAACGAGCTGCACCGCGTCAGAGCGAGATCATCGAGGAGGCCGGCTTCTCCGTGGCTCAGCGGATCGGACACGGCATCGGCCCGGCGACCTCCTACGAATGGCCGAGCCTCGACACCGAGGAAGCCGTCCTCGAGCCGGGGTTCACGATTTGCATCGAGCCGGGGGTCTACGCACCAGGAAGCGGAAACATGAAGCTCGAGGACGACCTTGTCATCACCGACGACGGCTGCGAGCTCCTCACGCACAGCGATGCGACGCTCGAGGTCCCCGTCAGCGGGCTCTAGCCTGACCTGGTGACCACGCAGACGTAGTAACCAACGCTCACGGCCGATGCGCCCGTGATGGCCCGGAAGGGCGCGAAGTCGGCCCCCGTCTGGTAGCCGAGGACGCGGCCCAGTAAGAGCAGAGGCCGACTGCCAGAGGGTGCTACCACCTTTGTCACACAAGATTCGAGCCAAGAGTTGACACGCGTCCGGGGAGCGTTCGCCGGACGGCCCTCAACTTTTCTGAAGTTCGATGAACGGAGCGGCGCCAGAGTCGAACTGACCTACCGCCGGGTTACGACGGCGTACCGGTTTTGAAGACCGGCTGGGCCACCGGGCCCTGCCGCTCCGCCGCACACGATATGTCCAGCGCTACGCCGCACCGACGAGCACAGCGATCGCCACGGGCGCGGCGGTTGCGAGCGGCAGCCGCGCGATCATGCGCCCTCGAGATACGAGGTATCCCAGCCGGCCGGCGAGACCGCCTGGCCCTCGGCTGCCGCGCCGATCGAAAGCACGACGGTGCCGTCCTGCTTTGCGAACGCGACTCGCTCGAGGCCCGCGTCGCGCACGAAGACGCACGTCCCCGCAGGCGCGTCCACCTCGTCCTCGCCGAGCGTGAACGTCGCGTGGCCGCTCATGACGACGTAGAGCTCGGGCGCGCCGGACTCTTCTTCCTTGTGGCGCTTGATCACTTCGTCGCCGTCGGCGCCGCGCCAGGCGTTCGCGCCGAACGTCGTGATGTCGAAATGGTGCCGGATCGGGGCCCAGTAGGGCCATTGCTCGGCGGCGATCTCGTCGAGGTGCGTTGCGCTGTAACCGCTCATTTGAGGCCTCCCAGGGTTAGTAACCGGTGTTATACTAACACAGGTTATGCTCACTCTGGAGCTCATCCGCGATTTCGTCAACACCGCCGACCTCGAGGCGGGAGAGGACAAGCTGGGCGACGCCCGCGGGCTCCAGTACTGGCTCGTCTTCCATGGTCTCGCACAACTGCGCGACCGCG
>JBDTVA010000325.1:0-2553 GCA_040007455.1 Actinomycetota bacterium
CGCACTAGCTGCCCGATCGGAGATCGGTGCGCCAGCGGCCGCGGAGCGGCCGCCGTTAGGGGTCTTTGCGCGTCGCGGATCCGCGGCGAGCGGATTCGCGACCTGCGCAGTAAGTGAGAGCCATCCGTGGCGCCCGCTAGCCTCCCCCTCGCGTGCACCTGAGCGCGATCAAACTGCGCGGCTTCAAGTCGTTCCCCGATCCGGTGGAAATCCGGCTCGAGCCCGGCGTGGCCGTCGTCGTCGGGCCGAACGGCTCCGGGAAGTCGAACGTCTCTGACGGGATCGTCTGGGCGGCCGGCTCGCTCGCTCCGTCGGAGCTGCGCGCCGAGAAGCCCGACGACGTGCTCTTCGCCGGTGCGGCCGGGAGGAAGGCGACCGACTTCTGCGAGGTCGAGCTGCTGTTCGACAACGCCGACGGGGACGGACCGCTCGATTACACGGAGCTCTCGATCTCGCGGCGTCTGCACCGCGGCGGCGAGGGCCAGTACCTCGTCAACCGCACCGGCGTGCGCAGGATCGATCTCGTCGAGCTGCTCGCGGACCTTGGGCTCGGAGGCGGGATGCACTCGATCATCGGGCAGGGCAAGGTCGAAGAGGTGCTCTCGTCGTCGCCCGAGCGACGGCGCGAGATGATCGAGGAGGCGGCGGGGCTCGGGCGCTTCAAGCGCCAACGCCATCGTGCAGAATTGAAGTTGCAGCGCGTCGCGATCCAGGCAGAGCGCGCGCGCGACGTCGAGGCCGAGGTCAAGAAGCGCCTGCGGCCGCTCGCGCTCCAGGCGACCGCGGCGGAGCGCGCGGAGAAGCTCGTCGGCGAGATCGCCTCGCTGCGCGCGCGCATCGCGCAGCTCGACCTCGACGCGCTCGGCGGCCGGCTGGCCGAGGCCGAGGAGCGCCGCACGGCGGCCGGGCTCGCGCGCCGTCACGTCAACGAGCGGCTCGAGGCGCTGCTCACCCAGCGGAACGAGGTCGAGGAGGAGCTCACCGACGCGGCGGGCAGGCGCGAGGAGTCGACTGCATCGCTCTACCGCCTGCGCAGCGCGGGGGAGCGGCTGACGCTCCGGCTCGAATCGATTGCCGGGCTGCGCGCAGGGCTACCGACCGCGCAGGAGACGTTCACTGACGGCGCCGAGTTGCGCCGCGCAGCCGCCGACGCCGCCGCGAGCTCGTCGGCGGCGTCGAAGGAACGCGAGGAGCTCGCCGAAGCGCTCTCGCTCGCGCGCACGCGCCTCGATGCGCTCGAGCGCACGCTCGCCGAGCGCGAGGGACTTCCTCCGGCCGCACGCGCACTCGCCGAGGAGGGCGAGCGGATCGCGCTCTCGCAGCTCGACGTTGCACCCGGTGACGAGCGTGCCGTAGCCGCGGCACTGCGGTCTCGCGCGTCGGCGGTCGTCGCGCCGGACGCTGCGGCCGCGCTCGCGCTGCTGGAGCGCGCACGCGCCGCTGGGCTCGGCAGCCTCACGGTCGTGACGCGCATTCCGGAGCCGTTCCGGGAGGCGCGCGTCGTCGCGAAGGAAGACCTGCTCGCGCAAAGCGAGCGCGCCGTCACCCGCGAGGGTTTCGGCTACGACCCCGCGAGCGGCGAGCTGTGGTTCTCGGGCGAGGCCGCCGAGGCGGTGCTGCTCGAGCTCGAAGCGCGCGGGCGTGAGCTCCGCCGCGAGATCGACGAGCTCGACGCGTCGTTGGCCCGGGCCGCGACGCGCGCGGCCGAAGCGCAGACGAAAGCGGCGCAGGCCCGAGCGGCGCTCGACTCGCTGCCGTCGGGGAGGCTCGATCCGGTCGCCGCCGCGCGGCTCGCCCGCCTCGCAGATCGTGCCGTCTCAGCGCTCGAGGGCGCCGTCGAGTCGAGCGCGCGGCTCGAGACGCCGATGCGCGCACGGGTCGACGCCGGCTCCCATCGCGCGCAGGAGCTCGGCGAGGCGTTGCGCACGCTCGGAGCGCAGGAGGTCGAGCTTCGACGCGAGGCTGCAGAAGCGTCGGAGCGCGCGAGCGCCGTCGAGGTCGAGCTCGCACGGATCGAGGCCGACGCGGCCGAGGCACGCCGTCGGCTGGAGGCGGCCGACGCCGTTCCTGCCGAGGGCGACGACCGCGACGCGCTTGTGGAGCGGGTCGACCGGCTCGAGAAGCGCAGGCTCTCGCTCGGCCAGGTGAACCCGCTCGCGAAGGAGGAGTACGACGCCGAGAAGACGCGGCTGGACGAGCTCTCGACGCAGCGAGCCGATCTCGAGGCGAGCCTGACCGAGCTCGAGAAGCTGCGAGCCGAGCTCGACGAGACCGTGCGCAGCCGCTTCGCCGAGACGTACGCCGCCGTCGAGTCGCACTTCCACGAGGTCGCGACGACGCTCTTCCCAGGCGGTGAGGGCAGGCTTCGCCTCGTCGAGCCCGAGGACGAGGAGGAGCAGCCGGGCATCGAGGTCGAGCTGCGCCCGGCGGGCAAGCGCGTGACGCGGCTGTCGCTTCTCTCGGGCGGCGAGAAGGCGCTCGGCGCGATCTCGTTCCTGTTCGCGCTCTTCCTCGCGCGCCCGTGCCCGTTCTACCTCCTCGACGAGGTCGAGG
>JBDTVA010000326.1:0-2549 GCA_040007455.1 Actinomycetota bacterium
CGAAGCCGAGTTCGTTCGAGTACATCGAATGGGCGAAGGAGCAGCTCGCGGGCGACGAGCTGATGGTCGAGTTCCGGCACGCAAGCTGGCTCGACGACGAGCATCGCGACGAGACGCTCAAGTTCCTCGAGCAGCTGGAAGCGACGCACGTGATCGTCGACTCGCCGCGCATCCCCGGCGCCAAGAACGTCGCCCAGACGGTCTTCGCGCTGACCTCCGCCACGCTGTACGTGCGTTTTCACGGACGGAACGCGGGCACCTGGAACAAACGTGGCGGCGGCGCCCAGGAACGCTTCGACCACCTCTACGCGGAGGACGAGCTCCGCGAGTGGGTCGGCCCGCTGCGCGAGCTCGCGGGCGAGGCCGAGCAGGCGTACGCGCTGATGAACACGAACAAGTGGAACGAGGGGCCTGGTGGTCAGATGATCCCGCAGGGCGCGGCGAACGCGCTGGCGCTGCGGAAGCTGCTCGAAGCGGAAGGCGTGCCGGTGACGACGCCGGCGACGGTGAGCGCGTGAATGTTCTGTCGGTGATCCACGGCTCGGATGCCCGCGCCGAGCTCTTCTCAGGCGTGGTCGAGGATGCCGGGCACAAGCACGACGAGTGGTCGCTCGCCTGGCGCACGCCGCCGGCGCGCCCGGTCGACGCGTACGACGCGGTGCTCGTGTTCGGCGGCGCGATGCACGCCGACGAGCAGGAGAGCCATCCCTGGCTCCGCGACGAGAACTTCTTCCTCCAGCGGCTGCTCGACCTCCACGTGCCGACCTTCGGCGTGTGCCTCGGCGCGCAGCTCCTCGCGAAGGCGGCGCATGCGCCCGTCCACCGCGCCGCCGAGCCGGAGATCGGCTGGTACGAGGTCGAGCTGACCGAGGCCGCAAGCGAGGACCCCGTGTTCGCGGCGCTGCCGGAGCGCTTCGACGCCTTCCAGTGGCACTACTACACCTTTGGAGTTCCCGCCGGCGCGGTGGAGCTCGCCCGCAGCGCGTCGTGCACGCAGGCGTTCCGGCTCGGCGAGAGCGTCTGGGGCGTGCAGTTCCATCCCGAGGTGACCGAGTCGCAGATCGGCTCGTGGCTCTCGACGGACGGCTTCAACGAAGGCGTCGACATCGACCGAGTTGCCGCCGACACGCGTGAGCGGATCGCCGCGTGGAACGAGCTCGGCTCGCGGCTCTGCGGCGCGTTCCTCGAGGCCGCCGAGCGCCTCGCCACAGTGACGACGCGCTAGCGCTCGATCACGATCGCGCCTGAGAGCTCTCGCGCGCGGGGGTAGCCGTGGTCGGCGCCCTCGATCCGCATCGCAGCGGCGAGGTTCGCGATCGTCTCGGCGGGCGGCGGCAGCTCGTCGGGGGGCGCACCCAGCACTGCCGCCGCCCGGACCGCGCGCCGGTCTGCGCCGGTGAGGCGCTCGACGAGCGTCGGGTTCGCTCCGAGCGAAACGACCTCGCCCGGCGGAAGGGGCCCGTAGTACTCCGGCACCGACAGGTACTCGTCGAGCATGCGGCCGCGGTCGTAGATCCGGTAGCGCGCGACGGCCCCCTCCTCGACGGCGAACGAGATCGCGACGACACCGATCGCGTCGGAGAGCTCGCGCGCGAGCCGCGGCAGCATCGAGGGGTCGCGGTCGCAGAGCTCGTCGTAGACCGAGATCCAGCCGTTCCGCGGCGGCACGATCACGGTTCCTCTCGATTTACCGGGAAGGGTCGGGACGAAGCGCCGGACAATCCGCTCGACGGTCGGGAGATCGTCGGTTTGCACGTGCACCGAGCCGAACGACTCGCCGCGCGGCTTTCGCTCGAGATCCCGCACGAGCACATCGAGGTCGACGGCCAGGATGTGCGCGACGGGAACGAAGCCGAGCCGCGTGAACGTCTGCTCGTCGCGCTCGTCGACCTCGACGGCAAGCCGCGTGACACCTTGCTCACGCAGCTGGCGCGCGAGCTCGCCCAGCGCCTCCGGTGACGCGTCGTCGAGGCGGCCGAGATATGCCGCGCCGTCGCGGATCTCCATCGGGGAAACCTAGGGGATCGCGTAGAGGCTGGCGAGGAGGTAGTGCGCGCTGAGGTTCTCGAACGGCGCGAAGCGCTCGCCGAACGCACGCGTCTCGGCGATCGACGGGCGGACGCCGTCGAAGTAGTACTCCCCGAGAGCCTTGACGAGCCCGAGGTCTCCGGCCGGCCACGCGCGCGGCCGGGCGAGGTGGCGCGCCATGAACCAGTCGGCGGTCCACTCGCCGAGCCCGCGCAGCGCCACGAGACGCGCCTTGAGCTCGTCGTCGGGGAGCGCCGAGAGCTCGCCCCAGTCGATCGCCGCCTTCGCGAGGCCGACGACGTACTCCGCTTTGCGCCGCGAGAACCCGATCTCTGTCAGCTCCTCCTCCGCCGCGCTCGCCATGCGCTCCTCCGTGGGAAAGGCCCACGCGTGCCAGGCGCGCACACCGAAGCGCTCGATCAGTCGGTTCCGCACAGCGAACGCCGAGGGGAGCGAGACCTGCTGCGCCGTGATCGAGGTGACGAGCGTCTCGTAGGGGTCCGGGTTCAGCGGCGGCCGCA
>JBDTVA010000327.1:0-2545 GCA_040007455.1 Actinomycetota bacterium
CTCGCCGATCTCGACACGAAGGTCGACCGCCGGCTCGAGAGCGCGTCGAAGCAGTCGGTCGCGATCCACGAGCAACTGACGAAGGTCGGCGAGACGACGGCGCAGGTGCTGGAGCAGGCGAAGGCGTTCGGGCGGCTCGAACAGGCGCTCCGCCCGCCCAAGGCGCGAGGCGGCTTCGGCGAGCTGCTGCTCGAGAACCTGCTGCGCGACCGGCTGCCACGGGACTCGTACCAGCTCCAGTACAGCTTCGCCAGCGGCGAACGGGTCGACGCGATCTTGCGTGTCGACCGGCTCGTTCCGATCGACGCGAAGTTCCCGCTCGACAACTTCGAGCGGCTCGCCGCCGCCGAGACCGACGAGGAGCGCCTCTTGTTCGAGAAGGCGTTCGCGCGTGACCTCAAGGGTCACGTCGACGCGATCTCGACGAAGTACATCCGCCCGGACGAGGGCACCTACGACTTCGCGCTGATGTACCTCCCGGCGGAGTCGGTCTACTACGAGCTCGTGTGCGGCAAGACCGGCTCGCTGTTGCAGTACGCGCACGAGAAGCGCGTGTTCCCCGTCTCCCCCACGACGTTCACGGCGCAGCTGCAGGTGATCGCGCTCGGGCTCAAGGGGCTGCAGATCGAGCAGCACGCCCACGAGGTGATGGCGTACGTCGCGCAGCTCGGGAACGACTTCGACCGCTTCAAGGCCGACTTCGACGTCGTCGGCAAGCACATCGGCAACGCCCAGACCAAGTACAGCGAGGCCGAGAGGCGCCTCGACCGCTTCGAGGCGAAGCTCGAGCGCGCCAGTGATCAAGAGGAGCTCGAGGCGGAGCCGCTCGACCTCCCGCGGGCGCTGGACGCCGCCTAGCCCGACGTCGTACGATCGCGACGATGCCCCTGCGCGACTTGTTCCGGTGGCGGCGGCGCGACCGCCGCGCGGTCTCGGACGAGCAGACGTCGCTGACCGAGCAGGACGTCCAGCGCCTCCAGCGGGTCCAGCGCACCGCGGCGTCGTCGGTGCGCGTCGTGCGCGGGCGTCGGTCCTAGAACCGGAGCAGCGCGCCCACGCCGTCGACCGGTGCGAGGTCGACCTGGTGGCGGACGTCGAGCAGCGAGCCGCCGTGGAGCAGCGTCTGGCGAACGGCGAGGTCGAAGCCCGAGTCCCGCGGCTCGAGAGGTGTGCCGTCGAGCGGGCACTCGCCTCCTTCGAGCGATGCGCGCCCGCACTGCGGGCACTCGTGCGCCGGCTGATCTGCTCCCTCCTGGTGCAGGAGCAGCTCGACGCGCGAGTCGGAGGCCGCGGTCAGCGTCTCGGCCCAGCCTGACGCAGCGCGGCCGTTCGTACCGGCCTCCTCGCGCCAGCGCTCGAGCGCCTCGTGCTCGTCGGCGGCCTCGGCTTTCTCGAGCAGCGGCTGCACGAGCTCGAGCAGTTCGCTCGGGCCGGTGTGCGCCTCCGCCTCGGTCGTGCCGACGACGACGCTCTTGACCTCGTGCGGAAGCGTGTCGAGGAACTCCGAGCGCGTCTCCTCCGAGCCGACGACGATGACCTTCGGGGTCTGCAGCCGGCGCACAGCGCGGTCGAGCTCCGCGGCGACGTCCTTCAGGTGCTCGGCGACGAGCTTCTCGATGTGCCGCGCGTACCGCGCCTGCGACCAGCCCCCCTGGTCGTGGCGACCCGGCTGATCCTCGCTGCGGTCGACGATCTCCTCGAGCCGCCCGGCCCGGAGGCGGAAGACCTGCCCGCGCTCGCGGCCGATGAAAGCGACGATCGCGCCGTCGTCGCGGCCGACGAGCTGTGCGAGCGGCGCGAGCTGGAAGCCGCGGCCGACGTGCACGTCGTCCGGCACGGAACCGGCGACCGGAAGCGGCCGGAAGAAGTCGCCCGACACGAACACCGCCAGTCCGCGGGCCCCCTCTCGGCTGAACTCGTTGTCGAAAAACTCGCGGATCCGCGCGAAGTCCCGCTTCAGCCCCTCCCGCTCGCCGTGCGTCAGCTCGTCGTGGCGGGCTTCGACCCGCTTCTCGGCCTCCGAGAGCAGCGAGTTGACGCGGGTGTCGACCGCGGTCGGGGTCGGGCTGTCCGCCGGGTCGAGGTCGAGGTAGAGGCTGATCGCGCAACCTCCCTCCGACCGGAAGGCGGCGAGCTCGCGGAGGGTTGTCCAGGTCAGCTGTTCGGCCATCGGAAGCGGGTCTGCCCCGGGCTGCGCGATTGTAGTCGTCCCGCCCTCGGAACAAGCATCCGGTCGGTACCGTTGAATACAGGAGATGGAAATTCGTGATCTGATCGTCATCGGCGGCGGGCCCGCCGGCTACACGGCGGCGCTCTACGCCGCCCGTGCCAACCTGGAGCCGCTCGTGATCGAGGGCTTCCAGTGGGGCGGCCAGCTGATGATCACGAGCGACGTCGAGAACTACCCGGGGTACCCCGAGGGGATCCTGGGTCCGCAGATGATGGCCGAGTTCCGGCGGCAGGCAGAACGGTTCGGGACCGAGTTCGTGACGGACAACGTCACGAAGGTCGACTTCTCCGAGCGCCCCTTCCGCGTCTGGGTCGG
>JBDTVA010000328.1:0-2524 GCA_040007455.1 Actinomycetota bacterium
CCGTCGTCGGCGACGCGGACGGGGAAGTAGTAGTTGACGCCGAGCCAGTCGATCGGCTGCGAGATCAGCTCGAGGTCGCCGTCCTCGACGCAGTCCGGACGGTCGAACGCCTCCGGGTAGGAGCCGCGGAAGAGCGGGTCGAGGAACCAGCGGTTCGCGTAGGCGTCCATGCGGTCGACCGCGTCGGCGTCGTCGCCGTACACGGTCGTGAGGTTGAGGACGATCCCCGCCTGCACGTCGTGCCTGCGCAGTTCGCGCAGCGCGAGCGCGTGCGAGAGCAGCACATGATGGCCGGCGCGGAGGGCCTGAGTGAGGTCGCGATGACCCGGCGCCTTCTCACCGGTCAGGTGGCCGAGGAACGTCGTTACGCCGGGCTCGTTGTGCGTCGCCCAGCGCGGCACGACGTCGGCGAGCTCATCGACGACGACGGCCGCGTACTCCGCGAACGCGTGCGCGGTGTCGCGCGACGCCCAGCCGCCCTCGTCCTGCAGCGCCTGGGGGAGATCCCAGTGGTAGAGCGTCGCGTTCGGCTCGATCCCGCGCTCGAGCAGGCCCTCCACGAGCCGCCGGTAGAAGTCGAGCCCGGCGCGGTTCGGCTTACCGCGCCCGTCGGGAAGGATCCGAGGCCACGCGATCGAGAAGCGGTACGCATCCACTCCGAGCTCGCGCATCCGGTCGAGATCTTCCGGCCACCGGTGATAGTGGTCGCACGCGATCGCCGGCGTGTCGCCGTTCCTCGTGGGAAATCGGTCCCAGATCGACTCGCCGCGCCCGTCCTCGTCGAGCGCTCCCTCGATCTGGATCGCGGCGGTCGCGACGCCCCAGATCACCTCGGCGGCCTCAGCACGGCGAAGGGGTCGGTGACGTCGAGCTCACGCGCTCCGAATCGAAACAGCTCCGGAGGGCGACCGCCGCTCGGACCCGACTCGCGCCGCTCGCCCGTGGGCTCGAGCACGCCTCTGCGCAGCAGCACGCGCTGGAGGTTCGTCGCGGAGACGTCGTGGCCGAGCGCCGCCGCATAGACGTCACGCAGCTCGGCGATCGTGAACTGCTCGGGCGCGAGCGCGAAGCCGACGTTCGTGTACGAGAGCTTGGCGCGCAGCCGTTCCCTGCCTGCGAGCGTGATCTCCCCGTGGTCGAACGCCATCCTGGGCAGCTCGTCGACGTCGTGCCAGCGTGTGTCCTGCGGGACGGCCGGGTCGACGGGGCTCGGCACGAGTCCGAGGTAGGCGGTCGCGAGCTGACGCTCCCGTGGGTCGCGCTTCGGGTCGCTCCGCGTCTCGAGTTGCTCGAGGTGCGCGAGCTCCCGCACGTCGACCTTCGCGGCGAGGTGGCGTCGCATCGACTGCTCGAGCGTCTCGCGCGCCTCGAGGTAGCCGCCGGGAAGCGCCCACGCGTCCTTCGCGGGCGCCTTCGCGCGTCGCCAGAGCAGAACCTGCAGCCTCGCGTCGCGCACGCGCAGCACGACCCCGAGCGCAACGTGCGTGGTAGACTCGGCCACCAGTTTTAGACTACCAGTCGAAAACCTCTTATGACCCGCGCCCTCACTGCTCTGCTCGCCTCGCTCGTGCTCGCGCTCGCCGCGTGCGGCGGCGACGACGAGAGCGCGGCCCCGACGACCACCGGCGGCGGCGAGGCGCTCAAGGTCGCGCTGATCACGGACGCGGGCCAGCTCAACGACCGTGGCTTCAACCAGCTCGCGTACGAGGGGTTGAAGCGCGCGGAGAAGGAGCTCGGCGTCGAAGGGCGCGTGATCGAGTCACGCACCGCCTCCGACTACGTCCCGAACATGACGACGCTCGCCCGCGAGGGCTACGACGTGATCATCGGCGTCGGCTTCGCGCAGGGGGACGCCGTCGCGACCGCGGCGAAGACGTTCCCGGACACGAAGTTCGTGATTATCGACGTCGACCAGGCGGGGCTCAAGGGCAAGCCCGCGAACGTCGTCGGGATGCTCTTCCGTGAGGAGCAGGTCGGCTATCTCGCCGGCTACCTCGCGGCGCTCGAGGCGAAGCGCATCCCGGGTCCGGAGGTGATCGGCTCCGTCGGCGGATTCAAGGAGCCGCCGGTCGACCGCTTCATCGCGGGCTATCAGGCCGGTGCGAAGGCGGCGGCACCCGGGGTGAAGACGCTGAACGGCTACTCGTCGGACTGGGACGACCAGGCGAAGTGCAAGGAGCTCGCGCTCAACCAGATTCAGGCCGGCGCGAAGGTCGTCTTCCAGGTCGCGGGCGGCTGCGGGCTCGGCGCGCTCGACGCGGCGCGCGAGCGGAGCGTGTGGGGGATCGGTGTCGACGCCGACCAGGCGTTCCTCGGGCCGCACGTTCTGACGAGCGCGCAGAAGAAGGTCGACGAGGGTGTCTTCCGGACGATCAAGAGCGTCCAGGAGGGCAGCTGGCAGGGCGGTCGCAACCTCGTCTTCGGCCTCGCCGAGGACGGCGTCGGCCTCGGCACGATCTCGAAGCGCGTCCCGCAGCAGGACCTCGACCAGCTCGAGATCGTCCGCGAGAAGATCGCGTCGGGC
>JBDTVA010000329.1:0-2522 GCA_040007455.1 Actinomycetota bacterium
ACTACGTCGCCGCGAACCGGATCGAGCTCGAGCAGGTCGCGGAGCTCGTCGAGGGGATGGCCGAGGTCTGCCGAGCGGCCGGCTGCGCTCTCCTCGGCGGGGAGACAGCCGAGCTGCCCGGCATCTACCGCGACGACGAGCTCGACTTCGCCGGGACGTGCGTCGGCGTGGTCGAGCGCGACCGCGTGATCGACGGCTCGACGGTCGTTGCCGGCGACCTGGTGATCGGCCTCCCCTCGGCGGGCGTCCACGCGAATGGCTTCACGCTCGTCCGGCAGATCCTCGAGCGCGAGGACTACGACGGCGACGACCTGCTCGCCCCGACGCGCCTCTACCTGGACGACGTCCGGCGCCTGCGCGAACACGCACACGCGTTCGCGCACGTCACCGGCGGCGGGATCGAGGACAACCTGCGCCGCGTGCTCCCCGACGGGATCGAACTGCGGATCGACTGGGACGCCTGGGAGCGGCCGCCGGTCTTCGAGTGGCTCGCGCGGCACGCCGACGAGCAGGAGCTGCGCCGCGTCTTCAACCTCGGGATCGGCTATTGCGCGGTGATGCCTGCCGGGACCGACGGGCTCGTGATCGGGCACGTCGAGTGATCGGGGTGCTCGTCTCCGGGGAGGGGTCGAACCTCCAGGCGCTGATCGACGAAGGGCTGCCGATCGCCGCCGTGGCGTCGAACCGGTCGGACGCTCCGGCGCTCGCACGGGCGGGAGCCGCCGGCATCCCGTCGGCCGTCTTCCCCCTCGACCAGCACGCGAGCCGCGAGGAACGCGACGAGGCGATGGCGGACTGGCTCGCCGGCCGCGGGGTGCGCTGGGTCGTGCTGGCCGGTTACATGCACCTGCTGCGGCCGTCGTTTCTCGAGCGGTTTCCCGAGCGCGTGATCAACGTGCACCCGGCGCTGCTGCCGCACTTCCCCGGAACGCACGCGATCGAGGATGCGCTCGCCGCGGGCGTGCGGGAGACCGGCGCGACGGTGCACTACGTCGACGAGGGCGTCGACAGCGGCCCCGTGATCGTGCAGGAACGCGTCGCGGTGCAGGAAGACGACACCGTGGACACGCTTCGCGCGCGCATCCAGGCCGTCGAGCACAAGCTCCTTCCGAAGGTGGTGAGGGAACTGTGCGCGCTCTGATCTCGGTCCACGACAAGTCGAGGCTCGACGAGCTCGCGCAGGGGCTCGCAGAGCTCGGCTGCGAGCTCGTCGCGAGCGGCGGCACTGCCACCTTCATCGAAGAGCTGGGCTTAGCGGTCAACAGAGTCGAGGACGTGACCGCTGAGCCCGAGATGCTCGGCGGGCGCGTGAAGACGCTGCACCCGCGCATCCACGCCGGGATCCTCGCGCGCCGCGACCGCGAGGACGACGTCGCGACGCTCGAGGAGCACGAGATCCTGCCGTTCGACCTCGTCGTCGTGAACCTCTATCCGTTCGCGCAGGTCGCTGCCCGCCATGGCGTGCGCGAAGAGGACGCGGTCGAGATGATCGACGTCGGCGGGCCGTCGATGCTGCGCGCCGCTGCCAAGAACTTCGCCCACTGCGCTCCGGTCTCGCGACCGGAGCGCTATCCCGAGGTCCTGCAGGAACTCCGCGATCGCGGCGAGATCTCGATTGAGACGAGGCGGAAGCTGGCCGCCGAGACATTTGCCGTCACCGCCGCCTACGAGTCGGCGATCGCGCGCTGGTTTGCGGACGTCGAGGCGTTCCCGGAGCAGATCGTCCCGTCGTTCACGAAGGTGCTCGACCTCTCGTACGGCGAGAACCCGCACCAGCGCGGCGCGTTCTACGCGGAGGCCGGCGCGCGCGTGCACCTGCTCGCGCGCGTCGAGCAGCTGCACGGGAAGGAGCTCTCGTACAACAACCTCAACGACCTCTCCGCCGCGCGGCTCCTCGCCGCAGAGTTCACGCTCCCGGCCTGCGTGATCGTGAAGCACGCGAACCCGTGCGGGATCGGGCTCGCTGCGACGATCGAGGAGGCCTACGCCAAGGCGCTGGCTTCCGATCCCACCTCGGCCTACGGCGGCGTCGTCGTGCTCAACCGGCCGGCCTCGGCCGCGCTCGGTGCCGCTCTCGCGAAGCAGTTCGTCGAGGTGCTCCTCGCGCCCGGCTACGACGACGCCGGGCTCGAGGCGCTCAAGGTGAAGCAGGGCACGCGAATCCTGCTCGACTCCGAGCGCCGCCGAGCCGACCGCGGCGAGCGCGACTACAAGCGGGTGCTCGGCGGGTTGCTCGTGCAGGATCGCGACCTCGACGTCGAGGACCGCGAGGGGATGGTCTCCGTCTGCGGCGACCCGACGGAGGAGCAATGGGGCGACCTGCTCTTCGCCTGGCGTGCGTGCAAGCACGTCGGCTCCAACGCGATCGTCCTCGCCAAGAACCTGCAGACCGTCGGCATCGGCGCCGGTCAGCAGTCGCGGGTCGACGCGGTCCGCCTCGCGATCGAGAAGGCGCGCGAGCACGGGCACGACCTCGCCGGCGCCGCGCTCGCCTCGGACGCGTTTTTTCCCTTCGCCGACGG
>JBDTVA010000330.1:0-2520 GCA_040007455.1 Actinomycetota bacterium
GCGCTCCGGTCGTGTTCGACAATCTCATCCATCGAGGCGAGATGCCCGCCACCATCGGGGTCTTCGTCGCCCCCGGCGAGCCCGCGAACCGAAATGTGGAGTACGACGCATTCAGCGACGCGTATGCGACGTTTCTCCTGACGGAGATCCTGCCGGACGTTCAGAGCCGCTATGCCATCACGGACGATCCCGATCACTGGGGAATCGGCGGCGGGAGCAGCGGCGGAAACTGCGCGTTCACTGTCGCCTGGATGCGGCCCGACCGGTTCCGGCGCGTTCTGAGCTTTGTCGGCAGCTTCGCACAACTGGACGGCGGCAATCGGTACCCCGACCTGATTCAGGAGACGCCGAAGAAGCCTCTGCGCATCTTCCTGCACACCGTTATGCGGGATCTCAACTGGAACGCAGCCCGAGACAACTGGTTCAGCGAGAACCTGCGCGTTGCTGCCGCGCTCGCTGAACGTGGCTACGACGTGCGTTTTGTCGTCGGGGACGGGGGCCACAATGGAAACCACGACGGGGTGATCCTGCCCGACGCGCTCCGCTGGCTCTGGCGGCCCGAATCTGAGTGATCGGCACACGAGTGTGGTAGCATGTGACCACAGTGACGCGCATGGGGATCCGCGAGCTTCGCGACACGCTCACGCAGACGATCCGCCGCGTACGCAACGGCGAGTCGATCGAGATCACGCACGACGGCAAGCCGGTCGCGAGGATCGTGCCGCATCACGAGGGTCGGATCGCGCAGATGATCGCGGAGGGCAAGCTGCACCCGCCGCGGCGGCCGCGGACGTATCCGCTGCCGCCCCCTGTGAAGCAGACGGGGCCGATCAGCGCCAGCGAGGCGCTCGCTGACGACCGCGGCGACTGACGTTCGGGTCTACGTCGACGCCTCGGCGCTCGTGAAGCTGGTGGTCGACGAGCCCGAGTCCGTGGCGCTGCGTCGCTTCGTCGAGTCGAGCCGACCTCGGCTCGCGACGTCCGAGCTGGCGATCGTCGAGCTGCTCCGGGCAGTCCGCGTCGCAGGCTCCGGTGCCGACGGCATCCGCCGTGCGCGCGAGGAGCTCGACGCGACCGAGCTCCTCGACGTCGACCGGGAGCTCCTCGAGACGGCGGTCTCGTGGACGTCTGCGCGGGTGCGGTCGCTCGACGCGATCCACCTCGCGAGCGCGCTGCGCATCGGCGCGCGCGAGATGCTCGTGTACGACCGTCGCCTGGCCGAAGCTGCCGAGGCCGCGGGGCTCGAGGTGCTCAGCCCCGGCGCATGAGGATCGTCGCCGGCACCCACCGCGGCACCCGGATCGCCGCGCCCAAGGGAAGCGCGACCCGGCCGACCGGCGACCGCGTTCGCGAGGCCGCCTTCAACCTGATCGGGCCGGTCGACGGCGCCGCCGTCCTCGACCTCTTCGCCGGCTCGGGCGCGATGGGGCTCGAGGCGCTCTCGCGCGGCGCGACTCGGTGCGTCTTCGTCGATTCCGATCGTTCCGCCTGCGCCGCGATCCGCGACAACCTCGCGAAGCTGAAGCTGACTGGCGCGCGCGTCAGCTGCGCCGACGCGGTCTGGACGCTCCGGCGGGAGTCGCGCGCGTACGACCTCGTCCTGGTCGACCCGCCGTACGAGGCGTGGGCGGAGCTCGAGCCGCGGCTGGCCGAGCACCTGCCGCGCGTGCTCGCGCCCGGCGGCCTGCTCGTCGTCGAGACGGGCGCGCGCACCGAACCGGCGCTTCCGCTTCCCATCCGCACCTCGCGGCGGTACGGTTCCGCGCGGCTCACCCTCTTCGAGCCCCCGCCTTGATAACCGCAATCTGCCCAGGAAGCTACGACCCGGTCACCTTCGGCCACGTCGACGTGATCGCGCGCGCGTCGGCGATCTTCGACCGCGTCGTCGTCGGCGTCGTCGGCAGCCCGCGGCACAAAACGACGCTCTTCAGCCTCGAGGAGCGCGTGGCGTTCCTGAAGGAGGCGCTCGCCGAGCTCGAGAACGTCGAGGTGGACGTTTTCTCCGAGCTCGTGGTCGAGTTCGCGCGGCGCTGGCAGGCGAAAGCGATCGTGAAAGGCCTTCGGGTGATCTCCGACTTCGAGTGGGAGTTTCAGATGAACCAACTGAACCGCCACCTGGCGCCCGAGATCGAGACCGTCTACGTGATGGCCAGCCCGCACGTCAGCTTCGTCTCGTCGAGCGGCGTGAAGGAGATCGCCGCCTTCGGCGGAAAGGTTGACGGACTCGTCCCCGACACCGTGGCGCGACGCTTGGCGGAAAAGTTCCCCAACGGCAGACCCGGCGCTCCAGAGAATCCCAGAGAGTGACAGCGGAGTAAACTGCGCAGATGGACGTTCTCGTTTTGATCGACAAGCTCGACGACCTCGTGCACAACGCGAAGGCCGTCCCCCTCACAGACCAGGTGCGGATCGACCGTGAGGAGATCTACGACATCCTCGACCAGATGCGCGCCACGATCCCCGAGGAGATCAAGCAGGCCCGGTGGATCGTCAAGGAGCGGCAGGAGATGCTCGCCGAGG
>JBDTVA010000331.1:0-2515 GCA_040007455.1 Actinomycetota bacterium
TCGGCGAGCCGGGCCGCAGCCCAGTAGAGACGGACGCGCGTGTATGCGTCCCCGTTCTCGCTCTTGCCGAGCGCCTCGCGGAGAACGCTCTCCGCACGGCCGAGGTCGCCCTGGTCCGTGAGCGCCGCGCTGAGGTAGCCCGCGAAGCGGACGTAGGCGGCGACGTTGCTCGGGTCGTTGCGGTCGAGTTCGAACAGACAGTTCTCGAGCAGCTCGACCGCGCGCTCGTGGGAGCCGACAAGTGAGTAGGAGCGGGCGAGCGTTGCGAAGGCGTCGGGGCGGTCGAGCGGCGAAACGCCCGCGTCGACTGCGCTCTGGAGATGCTCGGCGGCCTGGGCGGGTCGGTTCAGCTGTGCTGCGACCTGCCCGAGGCC
The DNA here is from genome assembly GCA_040007455.1 of Actinomycetota bacterium. Lineage (GTDB taxonomy): Bacteria > Actinomycetota > Thermoleophilia > Gaiellales > Gaiellaceae > JACCTU01. The sequence continues at coordinate 375 of JBDTVA010000331.1, forward strand.
GATCTCGGCGCGGATCGCGGATGTCATGTCACCTGCCTCGTGCGCCTCGCGGGCGAGCTCGGCGAAAGCCTGGTTCGCGGCTTCGGGTTCGCCACCGATTCTGAGCTGGAGCTCGGCGTCGGCCAGGCGCAGCTCGCGCTCGTCGACGTCGCGCAGCTCCGAGCCCGTCTCGAGGTACTCGGGCGAAACGCCGAGCGTGCGGGCGAGCGTCCGGAGTGCTTTCACCGACGGGCGCCGGGTGCCGGCCTCGATCCGCGAGATGTAGGCGTACGAGACCCCGGGGCCGGCCAGCTCGCGCTGCGACAACCCCCGCTCGAGGCGGAGGCGCCGGAGTCGGGCCCCGATCGGTTCTGGCTCACGCTTACTCATCGGAATTGGCGGATCATGCCGGTCTTTGCGGACGGCGTCAATCGACAAGGGCTTGACAACAAAAGGACACCTGGTTCCGTATCGGTTGCGAGTCCAAGGCCACGACACCCGAACGAGGGGAGGTGTTCCCTATGCGTCGCATCCTGACCTGGCTTGCTGCCGTCAGCGTGCTCGTCCTCGCCGCCGTCGGCGGGGACGGCCCCTGGCCGCCGATGTAGCCCCGAAGGCGGGCGGGGGCGAGCCGTAGGCCCCCGCCCGCCGGCCCGGTAGCCTCACCGCGTGGCCGCGGCCGCCCTTGTCGTCTATGCCGTGGCGCTCGCGGCGGGCGGCCTCGCCGTCTGGAGGCGGCCTTCCTACGCGGTCTACGCCTTCGTCGTCGGCCTCGCGCTGCACAACGTCCTCATGGCGGGGCTCTTCGCGCTCGGTGTCGAGGGCACGCCGCTCACCCTGATCGCGGCCTGGAAGGAGGTGCTGCTCGCGGTCGCGCTCGCCCGGGTCGCGCGCGGCGCCCTCGCCGTGCAGCGCCTCCCGTTTCGGCCGTCGCTCGTCGACGCGCTCGCGCTCGTGTTCGCTGCGCTCGTCCTGCTCTACGCCGTGCTGCCGCAGAGCGCGCTCGGCGGCGAGGCCGACGCGACGACGATCCTCTATGCGCTGCGACACGACCTCGCCTTCGTCGCCGCGTACTTCCTCGGCCGCTCGATCGAGCTGCCACCGTTGCGGCGGCTTGTTCTCGTCACCGCCGCCGCCGTCGCCGCGCTCGGCGTCGTCGAGGCGTACGCCGTTCCGATCGACCGTTGGGAGGACGCCGACGTTCCGGCCTATTTCCACGAGCAGCTCGGTTTCGAGCACCACGGCCCCCGCGGCCTGCCGGAGAACTTCGTCTTCAACACCGGCGACGAAAGCGACCTGCTGCGGCGCGCGGTGTCGACGTTCCTCAGCCCACTCGGGACCGCGTATCTGCTCGTCGTCGCGCTCTGCCTCTGGGCGGTGCGGCCGCGGAGCGGCTGGCCGCTCGCGGCGATCGCTGCTGTCGGGCTGCTCTTCACGTTCACGCGCGCCGCGATGCTCGTGCTCGCCGGCGCACTGCTCGTGCTGGGGTTCGTGCAGCGAAGGTGGTGGCCGGTCGCTGCCGCCGTCGCGACGCTTGCGGTCGCCGTCGTGTGGACGCAGGTCTATCCGTCGATCGCGCCCGAGACGACGTGGTCCCAGGCCGACTTGCGCTACCAGCGCGAACAGGCGAAGAAGCTGGGCGTCACCCCGGGGGAGACCGTCGCGCTCGACGAGCCGTCGATTCGCAGCCACCTGCGGGCGTTGCGCGACGGTGTCGAGACTGTGGTCGAGCACCCGCAGGGCTACGGGCTCGGCAACGCGGGGGCGACGGCGCTTCGCCGCCATGTACCGCTGAAGGCGGGCGAGTCGACGTACACGGAGCTCGGCGTCGAGACGGGACTCCTCGGCGCGCTCGCGTTCATCGCGTGGAACGCGCTGCTGCTCTGGTCGCTCGTCCGCGCGCGTGCCGCGGGGGCAGCCGCGGCGTTTGCGGCCGTGCTCGCGCTGGGTGTGCAGACCGACGTGCTCGGGACGCCGTGGCTCGCCTTCGTCGTCTGGCTGCTCGCGGGAGCAGGCCTCACGGCGGCGTTACGCGGCGGCGACGATGGGGACGTGCGCAGCGAGCGCGTCGCGTAGCACCGCGAGCCCGAAGGGCTTGAGGTGAAACGACGTCCAGTCGATCCTGACCGGCAACGCCGAGGGCGGGTACACGCTGACCGCGA
>JBDTVA010000332.1:0-2515 GCA_040007455.1 Actinomycetota bacterium
ACTATTCATCTATTCGTCAAGACGCTTATACCCTCAAGGAGACAGGGGCACTTGACAGCGAACGTACGTTCGTGTAGAACAGACGTTCGCATGATCGCCTGCCTCGCCATCCCGGGCTTCTCCTTGCGGGCGGCGCTGCGGTCCAGGCCCTCGCTCTCGACCGCTCCTGCAGCCCTCGCACCTCCGGCCGGTGAGGAGCCGCTGCTCGGCCCTGTGACGGCCGCGGCCGCGGCGGAGGGGGTCAGGCCCGGGATGCGGCTGGGCGAGGCGCTCGCGATGTGCCCGCGGCTCGTGCTCGTCGAGGAGGACCCCTCCGCTGCCGAGCAGGCGTGGGAGGGGGTTCTGCTCAGACTCGAGGACTCGGGGTTCTCGGTCGAGTCGGCCGAGCCCGGGTGCGCGTACTTCGAGACGCGCGGGGTCGAGCGGCTCTACGGAGGGCTCGAGGAGGCGCTCAAGCGGGCGCTCGCGTCCGCAGGCACGGGTTGGGACGCGCGGATCGGCGCGGCCGAGCGGCGCTTCGCCGCGCTCGCCGCCGCCAACGTCGCGCGCGCGGGGCAGGCGCTCGTCGTCTCCGACGAGCAGATGCCCGAGTTCCTGGCCCCGTTGCCGCTCTCGCTGCTGCCGCTCGACGCACGGCGCCAGCTCGAGCTCCGCGAGCTCGGAGTCAAACGACTGGGCGAGCTTGCCGGGCTCCCCAGAGCTGCCGTCGCCGAACGACTGGGGCCGGACGGCCGGCGTGCCTGGAGCCTGGCGAGAGGGGGCGAGGCGGGGCGGGTGCCGGGGCGGCGCCCGCCCGCCGAGCTCTACGAGGAGCTCGAGTTCCCGGAAGCGATCGGGAACGAGCTCACCCTGCGGCGCGCGTTCGGCGCGTTGCTCGACCGGCTGCTCGAGCGAAAGGAGCGCGATGGACGATTCGTGCGCAAGGCCGCGGTGTCAGCGCGGCTCGTGGGCGGAGGCTCGTGGCGGCGGACGGTCACGATGCGAGACGCGACGGCCGCGCGCGACCGCCTGCGCCACGCCCTCGGACCGAAGCTCGCGGAGCTGCCGGCACCGATCGTCTCGCTTCGCCTCGAGCTCGTCGAGCTGAGCGAATCGCACGGAGAGCAGCTGGAGCTCATGCAGGCGGCCGGGTCGGAGCTGCAGAGCAGGTTGAGCGAAGGTCTGCGTCAGGTGCGCGCAAGCACCGGCTCGGGCTCGGTCTCGTCGGTGGTCGAAGTGGCACCGTGGTCGCGGATCCCGGAAGCCCGGGCACTGTTCGTACCTCGCGACGACTGAACGAGCCGCAGTCGGCGCTCGTCGAGGCGCGATTCGACGGGACGCCGCGGCTCGTCAATCGTCTGGGGGTCGCGCTCGTCCGCGAGGAGTGGCGCGTGCTCGACCGCTGGTGGACCGAGGAGCCCGTTCAGCGGCGCTACTTCGAGCTCGTGCTCGAGTCGGGCCAGAACGTCGTCGTGTTCCGCGACGAGGAGCGGGGCGGATGGTTCAGCCAGCGCGGCGCTTAGGCGCCGACGGCAAAGGCGAGCGTGGTCGCGACCACCAGCAGGGTCGCCATGATCGCTGCGAGCAGAGCCATGGGTGCTCCTCTTTCGTTGGGGAACTCGTCAGCCCTTCAACGCAGAACTCACTCATCCAGATTCGGTGACGTATGTCGAGCTCCACGCGCACTCGGCGTATTCCTTCCTGGACGGCGCCTCGTTGCCCGAGGAGCTCGCGCTGCGCGCCGCCGAGCTCGGCTACGAGGCGCTCGCCCTCACCGACCACGACGGGGTCTACGGCTCGCTCGAGTTCGCGCACGCCGCGAAGGCGTTCGGTGTACGCGCGATCACCGGGACGGAGGTGACGCTCGAGGGCGGCGCGCACGTCACGCTGCTCGTCGAGGATGCGCGCGGCTACGCGAACCTCTGCCGGCTCCTCACTTCGGCGCACGCGGGGACGAGACCCAAGCCCGAGGACCCGCCGCTCGATCCCGCACTGTCGGTCGAGCTCCTGCTCGAGCTGAACGACGGGCTCGTCTGTCTCTCCGGTTGCGCGCGGCACGGGCTCGGCGTGCGGGACCCGAACACCGCCGCGGTGGTCGCCGGGGCGTTCCGGGAGCGCTTCTTCGTCGAGCTCCAGCGACCGTACGAACGGGGCGACGTGCGCCGGAACGCCGCGCTGCGAGACCTCGCGGAGACGTTGGGCGTGCAGACGGTCGCGACCGGTGACGTGCACGCGCACCATCTTCGCCGCGCGCAACTGCAGGACGTGCTCGTCGCGATCCGCGAGTGCACGTCGCTCGACGGCTCGGAACTCGAGCGTCGCGGCAACCACGAGTCGGTGCTGCTCACGCCCGACGACGTGCTCGAGCGCTTTCCCGACGACCGCAACGCGGTCGAGCGCGCCGGCGAGCTCGCCGACCGGCTGCGCTTCGACCTCACTGCCGACCTCGGCTACAGCTACCCCGACTTCGCCGACGGCGAGCCGGCGAGCGTCAAGCTCAAACGCGTCTGCGACCGCGCGTTCGAGGAGCGCTACT
>JBDTVA010000333.1:0-2506 GCA_040007455.1 Actinomycetota bacterium
GTGACGCTCGCCGCGCGCGATCCCGAGCAGGTCAGCGCGATCGAGAAGACCGGGCGGAATCCTCGCTATCTGACGAACGTCGATCTCAAGGGAATCCGCGCGTCGACGATCGACGACGCGCCGTTCGACGACGCGGAGCTCGTCGTCGCGGCGCTCCCGAGCCGCGTCTATGGCTCAGTCGTGCCGAACCTGCCCGGGAACGCGCCGGTGCTGAGCCTCACGAAGGGCCTCGACCCCTCGACCGGCGAGCGCCTCTCCACTCTCGTCCGCGACCGGCCGGTCGCCGTGCTCTCCGGGCCCAACATGGCGGAGGAGATCGCGGCGGGCCTGCCGACGGCTGCGGTGATCGCCTCCGAGGACGTGCAGCTCGCGGAGCGGCTCCAGTCCGAGATCAACTCGCTCGCGTTCCGGGTCTACTCGAACCCCGACCTCGTCGGTGTCGAGCTGTGCGCGGCCGCGAAGAACGTGATCGGGCTCGCGGCCGGCGGTGTTGACGGGCTCGGCCTCGGCGACAACGCGAAAGCAGCGCTGATCACCCGCGGGCTGGCCGAGATGGGGAGGCTGGGGGAGGCGGCGGGCGGCGACCCGGACACGTTCGCGGGCCTCGCCGGCATGGGCGATCTGATCGTCACGTGCTGGCACCCGAGCGGCCGTAACCGCAGGGCCGGGGAGCTGATCGCGCGGGGGATGTCGCCCGACGAGGCGGCCGCGGAGATCGGCCAGACGGTCGAGGGCCTCACGACCGCGCCTGTTCTGAGGGATCTTTCTCACCGCCTGGGCGTGGAGCTGCCGATCACCGAAGGCGTGTGTACGGTTCTCAGCGGCATGCCTCTTTCCGATCTGCTCGCGAGCCTGATGGGTCGGCGGCCCACCGAAGAGTGAAGGTCTGGCTCGCAGCGGTGCTCGGCGCGATCGCGCTCGCGGGCTGCGGCGGGAACGACACGGCGGGCGCGTCGGCGATCGGGCTCGCGCCGGCGGACGCGATCGGCTACGCGGAGCTCGACTCGAGCCTCGACTCCGACCAATGGAGCAAGGTGCAGGCGCTGCTCGACCGCTTCCCGAGTAAGCCGCAGCTGGTCGTGGAGCTCGACAAGCAGCTCTCCGAGGAGCAGTTGCAGTGGGAGCGCGACGTCGATCCCGCGCTCGGCGACACGGTCGCCGCAATCTGGGTGGGTAACACGGCCGACGCGGTCGTCGTCGCGACGCAGCCCGACGACGACGCGAAGCTCCGCTCGCTCGTCGACAAGCTCGCCGACCAGGCGAACACCGAGTACGTGATCGGCGAGGTCGACGGCTGGACGGTGATTGCCGAGCAGCAATCGGCGATCGACGCGCTGAAGTCAGGCGACGGCGCGCTCGCGGATGACGACGGCTACCAGGCCGCACTCGACGAGCTCCCGGACGATCGGCTCGCCTTCGGCTGGGTGAGCAAGCGGGCGCTGCCCGCGAACTTCCCGAAGCTCCAGTTCGAGTGGCTCGCCGGTGCGATCGAGGCGCGCGACGACGGCGCCGCCGCGACGTTCGTCGAACGGCTGAACGGTGACGCCGGCGCGAGCTACACGTCGCGCCGTATCGACGAGGCGCCGGCCGACACGCTTGCGTTCCTCTCCTTCGACACGAAGAGCCTCCGTGGACAGACCTCGGCGCTCGCGCCGCTCGCGAACCTGCTCGGCGTCCGCGTCGACCAGCTCGTCGCGGACATCGAGGGCGAGGGCGCGTTCTGGGTCCTGCCCTCCCCCGGCTTCCCCGAGGTGACCCTCGTGCTCACCACGTCCTCGCCCGCGAGGACAGAGGCGCAGCTGCGTCAACTGCTCCAGGGGACGCCGCTTCCGATCCACATCGCGGTGGTTGACGACCAGGTCGTCGCGACGACCGCGTCGAGCCCCGCGCAAGCGCTCGAGCGGGCGCGGGTGGGCGGGTCGCTCGCCGACGACGAGGACTTCCGTGAGGCGAAGGCCGCCGCAGGCATGCCCGACGAGACCGGGGGGTTCCTCTATCTCGACGTCGCGGACGCGCTCCCGCTGCTCTCGCTCGCCGGGTTTGCGGGCGTCGATGTGCCGAAGGAGCTGCTCGAGAACCTGCGCCCGATCCGCTCGGTGATTGCCTGGAGCCAGACGGACGGGACCACCTCGGCTCAGACGGTTTTCGTCCACATCCAGTAGGTAGTCTGCCGCCGATGGCGGGCCGCGAGTTCCTCTTCACGTCCGAGTCGGTCACCGAAGGACACCCGGACAAGATCGCCGACCAGGTCTCGGACAGCGTCCTCGACGCCGTCCTCCGCGACGATCCGGGCGGGCGCGTCGCCTGCGAGACGCTGATCACGACCGGCCTCGTCGTCGTCGCCGGCGAGATCACGACCGACATCTACGTCGACATCCCCAAGCTCGTGCGCGAGCGGATCGCGCAGATCGGCTACACGCACTCCGAGTGGGGCTTCGACGCGAACACGTGCGGCGTCGTCGTCGCGATCGACGAGCAGTCGCCCGACATCGCGCAGGGCGTCGAC
>JBDTVA010000334.1:0-2502 GCA_040007455.1 Actinomycetota bacterium
GTCGCGTCGACGAGCTTGCCGAGCACGACGTCCCAGCCTTCGTCGTAGCTCGTTCGGTCTTCGGGCTTCTCCCAGCCGCGGTGCTCGAGCTCGACGCGGGTCGCGTCGCCGTCCGCGGCGAACCGGACCTCGAGCTCCGTCTCCGGGCGCGCGGGGTTGACGCGCCAGTTCAGCAGGAACCGGTTCGGCGGCTCCCAGGCCACGATGTCGGCCCAGTCGTGCTCCGACCCGTCGGAGCCGCGCTCGTACAAGCGCTTCGCGTCGACGTCGAAGATCGCCGTCTCGGTCTTGTCGCCGCCGATCGAGTGCGACTCGAACGGCCACCACGTGTCGATCCCGGCGGTGAAGAGGTTGAAGGCCTTCTCCACCGGAAGCGGGACGGTCACCGTCTTGCGGATCGCGTCGGTCTCCGTCGCATGCATCGTCATTCGTCCTCCTTCGCCGCCTCGGCCTCGGCGGCAGCCTCGAAGGCGGCCAGCACGTCGGTCCAGAAGCTCTCGAGATAGTCGCGCACCTCGGCCAGGCCGTCGGTGTCGACCCGGTAGAGGCGTTGCGTGCCATTCCTGCGCTCGGTCACGAGCCCGGCCTCCTTCAGGACGCGCAGGTGCTGCGAGACGGCCGGCCGGCTCACCGGCAGCCCCGCGGCGAGCTCGCCCACGGCGCGCGGCCCGCCCCTCAGCCGCTCGAGGATCAGACGCCGCGTGCCGTCGCCGAGCGCGTCCATCGCGGTTTCGTAAGTTACCACTTACGTAAGTGTACGCTTACGGTGACTTCACGTCAAGTCCCGCCTACGCTCGCCGCGTGGAGTTGCTCGAGGACCAGCTCGACGCTGACCCGCTGCGCCAGTTCGCGCGCTGGCGCGACGCGGCCGGCGGGGAGCTCGGCGCCGTCGCGCTCGCGACCGCGACGCCGGACGGTGCGCCGTCGCTTCGCATGGTGCTGCTGAAGGGCGCCGACGAGCGGGGGCTGACCTTTTTCACCAACTACGACAGCCGCAAGGGCGCCGAGCTGGCGGCGAACCCGCGGGCCGCGCTCCTTGCCTACTGGCCCGGGTCGGGCAGGCAGGTCCGTGTCGAGGGCGAGGTGACCCGTCTCGACGCGGCCGAGTCGGACGCGTACTTCGCGACCCGGCCTGCCGGGAGCCGCGTGAGCGCCGCCGCCTCGCCGCAGAGCGCAGTCGTCGCCGACAGGGCGGAGCTCGAACGGCGCGTCGCCGACCTACGCGCCCGGCACGGCGAGGATCCGCCGCGCCCCGAGAGCTGGGGCAGCTACCGGCTCGTCCCCGCCGCGTGGGAGTTCTGGCAGCACCGCGAAGACCGGCTGCACGACCGTCTGCGCTACCGCCGCGACGGTACGAGCTGGCTGGTCGAGCGCCTCGCTCCGTAGAGTCCCGATGTGGCCGAGCAGAAGTCCAAGGAGGACCTCAACCGAGAGCTGATCGAGCTTCTCAACGAGCTCCGCGTCACGCTCCCGGGCGTGCAGGTGCTGTTCGCGTTCCTGCTCATTGCGCCGTTCTCACAGCAGTTCGACCGAGTCAACGATGTGCAGAAGTACGCGTACCTCGCGGCGTTGACGTTCACGGCTCTCGGCTCGGCGTTGCTGATCGCTCCGACGCCGTACCACCGGATCAGGTTCCGCGACGCGACAAGGACGCGATGCTCCGGGTCGCGAATCGGCTCGCGATCGCGGGCACGCTCTGCGTTGCGATCGCGATGTGCTGCGCGCTGTTCCTCGTCACCGACTTCCTCTTCGCCTCGCCCGTGCCGGCGCTGCTCACCGCGCTCGTCGCCGGTGTGATCGTGACGTTCTGGTACGCGCTGCCGCTCGCGCGTGAGCTTCGCGACTAGCACCGTGCGTTTCTGCGACGAGCAGGACTTCGGGTTCGGTTGGTTCGACGACGACGAGCGGATGCAGCGCACCTCGCACGCGCTCGTCGCGGACGGCGGCGTGTGGGTGATCGACCCGGTGGCGTGGCCCGAGGCGGAGGAGCGGGCTCGCGTCATCGGTGAGCCGCGGGGAGTCCTGCAGCTGCTCGACCGACACAACCGCGACTGCGCGGCGGTCGCTGCGCGGCTCGGCGTGCCGCACCACGTCGTGCCGACGTGGAGGATCGAAAGCGCGCCGTTCGAGTTCCTCCGCGTCTCGCGGAACCGCTTCTGGCGGGAGGTCGCCCTCTGGTGGCCCGAGCTGCGCGTGCTCGTCTGTGCGGACGCGCTCGGGACGATCGCGTTCTTCTGCGCGCCGGGCGAGCAGCTCGGCGTGCACCCGCTCCTACGCCTGAAACCGCCCCGTGCGCTCCGGCGGGTTTACCCCGAGCACGTCCTCACAGGTCACGGCGAGGGAGTGCACGAGAACGCGGCGGCTGCGCTGCACCAGGCGCTCAGGACGTCGCGCCGCCGGCTGCCGGGCACGCTGCGCAACGTGATCCGCAGCGGCTAGATGTCCTGCTGGAGTTCCCCCGCTTCCGTGGACAGGGTTTGATTAGGCAGCTTGTTCTTGTGC
>JBDTVA010000335.1:0-2500 GCA_040007455.1 Actinomycetota bacterium
ACCCGGCTCGCGCTCCACGTCCTCGCGGGCTTCTGGCCGCAGCCGATCCAGTGGATCGGCGTCGCGCTGGGCCTCGTCTGCAGCCTGCTCGCGATCGCGCTCGGGGCCTACGGCATCTGGTGGTGGATCGACCGCGGCAATTTCCCGGGCCCGCTGCTCGGCGGCGTCGCCGTGCTCTTCGTGCTCGGGATCCAGGGCTTCATCCTCGCGCTCGTCGGGGAGTACCTAGGCAGAATCCAGCGGGACGTCGAGGGTCGACCCCTCTACACGATCGACAAGGAGCTGTAGTGCCTCTTCCGGTAGCGATCATTCGTTCATGACGCCGCCGGACGCCGCCAGGGACACATTGATTGCTGCCGAAAGGGGCACTGACGCCGGAGTGAAGCGCGTGCTCGTCACCGGCGGCGCGGGGTTCATCGCCGCGAACTTCATCCACCACCTGCTTCGCTCGACTCCCTACGAGATCGTGTCGCTGGACGCGCTGACGTACGCGGGGAATCCCGCGAACCTGCAGGACGTGATGGCGCACGAGCGCCTGTCGTTCGTGCACGGAGACATCCGCGACGTCGAGCTCGTGGCGGGCGTCGTCTCCGAGTGCGACGTGGTGGTGAACGCCGCTGCGGAGTCACACGTCGAGAAGTCGATCGAGGACGGCGCGTCCGAGTTCGTGACGACGAACGTCGAGGGGACGCAGATCCTGCTCGACGCGATTCGACGCAGCCCCGTCGAGCGCTTCATCCTCATCTCGTCGAGCGAGGTGTACGGCACTGCGGAGTCTGCACCGATGGACGAGCGCCACCCCCTCGAGCCTCGTTCTCCGTACGCGGCGACGAAGGCGGGCGCCGACCGCCTCGCGTACTCGTACTTCGTGACCTACGGGCTCCCGATCGTGATCGTCCGTCCGTTCAACAACTACGGCCCGCGCCAGCATCCCGAGAAGGTGATCCCGCGGTTCATCACGCAGGCCTTGCAAGACCTGCCGCTGACGGTCCACGGCGACGGTCACGCCTCGCGCGACTGGCTCTACGTCGACGACACGGCCGAGGCGATCGAGGCGATCATCGCCGCGCTCCGCGAGCAGGTGGCCGGCGAGGTGCTGAACGTTGCGACCGGCGTCGACATCTCCGTGTCAGAGATCGCCGATCGCGTGCTCGACGCGCTCGGCAAGCCGCTCGACCTGACGACGCACGTCGCGGAGCGTCTCGGGCAGGTCGACCGGCACATCGGCTCGACCGACAAGATCGAGCGCCTGACCGGCTGGCGCGCGCGCACGTCGTTCGACGACGGGCTCGCGCGCACGATCGACTGGTACCGCGGGAACGAGGCCTGGTGGAGAGAGGTACTGGCGCGCCCGAGCGGCGTCGCAGGCGCCTCCTCGTCCTAGGCGCCGGCGCCGCGCAGCTCGGGCTGCTCGAAGCCGCACGCGCGCTGGACCTGTTCGTGATCGCGGTCGACCGCGATCCTGCTGCGCCCGGCTTCCCGCTCGCGGACCGGCGCGCGATCATCTCGACCGAGGACGAGCCGGGGATCGAGCGGCTCGCGGAGGCCGAGCGGATCAACGGCGTGATCGCGCCCGGAATCGACTGGCCGGTTGCCGTCGCGGCACGCGTTGCGAAACGGCTCGCGCTCGCGCACCCCCTCACGCCGGAGGTTGCGCAACTGACGATCTCGAAGGTCAAGCAGCGCGAGCGCTTCGGCGAATCGGGCGTTCCACAGCCGCGCACCGAGATCGCCAAGAGTCTCGCGGAGGCGCGCGCCGCGGTCGAGCGGCTCGGCTTCCCGTGCGTCGTGAAGGCGCCGGACCGGCAGGGCCAGCGTGGCCTCGCACTCGTCGAGGACGAGGCGTCGTTCGCGGCCGCAGTGGACGCCGCGCTCGAGGCGTCGCGGTCGAAGGCGTGCCTCGTCGAGGAGCTGATCGACGGCCAGGAGGTGACGGTGAACGCGTTCTCGCTCGACGGTCGGTTCCACCCGCTCACCGTGACCGACCGGGTGCGCGCGGATCCACCCGCCTTCGGTGTCGCGCTCGCGCACGTCTGGCCGAGCGCGCTCGCGCCGGAGCAGGTCGGAGCAGCGGTCGAGGCCGCGCGGGAGGCCGCGGCCGCACTCGGGATCGAGAACGGCCCGACGTACACGCAGGTCGTCGTCGGCTCGCAGGGCGCGAAGGTCGTCGAGCTCGCCGCGCGGCTCGGGGGCGGACACGACGCGGAACTCTGCGAGGCCGCGCTCGGGGTCGACCTGAACGAGCTCGCGCTCGCTGCCGCGCTCGGCGAGCCGATTCCGGCGCAGGTGCTCGCACCGCTCGAGCCGGCCGGCGGCGCGGTGACGCGATTCCTGACGGCGCCGCCGGGCGAGTTGCGCGCGGTGGAGGGCGTGGACGAGGCGCTCGCCGTCGAGGGCGTTGTGCGCGCTCGGATCTATCGCGAACCCGGCTGGCGATTCGGCGAGCTGCGCATCGGCTCGGACCGGGCGGGCGCGGTGCAGGCGGTCGGCGACAGCCGCG